>JAGGAC010000039.1 GCA_017889635.1 Bacillota bacterium
AACAGGCTGACGTTATTATTATAAACACCTGTTGCGTGCGAGAAAGCGCCGAAAAAAAAATATACGGCAAAATTGGCGAGTTAAAACGTCTCAAGGCTGAAAAACCCAATCTTGTTATTGGTATAGCTGGTTGCATGGCGCAAAAAGACCGGGACAAGCTGTTTAAAAAAGCGCCCCATATTGATTTTGTTATTGGCACTCATAATGTTCATCAGCTTAAAGACCTCTTAAATGAAGTTGGCCGTTCCCGAGAAAAGGTCCTGGCAGTATGGGATCAAGCGGAAAGACTAGCACCGGAAGTGCCGACAATCCGCAAAAATAAAATAGCAGCTTGGGTTCCCATTATGTATGGCTGCAACAACTTTTGCACATATTGCATAGTTCCGTATGTTCGAGGCCGTGAGCGGTCACGTCCGGCAGAGGATATCATGAAAGAACTTGCCGAACTCGGCGCAGCAGGTTTTAAGGAAGTGACACTGCTCGGACAAAATGTTAATTCTTATGGCAAGGACGGCGATAACTATCCTGATTTTGCTGATTTGCTAACAATAGCAGACGAAGCCGAGCACATTGAACGAATTCGCTATATGACATCCCATCCCAGGGATATGAATGATAAAGTAATCGCCGCAATTAAAAACAGCAAAAAAATATGTGAGCACTTTCATCTTCCCATCCAATCAGGAAGCGATGCAATTCTTCAAAAGATGAACCGTGGATATACCAGCGACTACTATCGCGCTTTAGTTAAGCAGATTCGCCTTGCTGTGCCTCAAGCGAGTCTGACAACTGATTTAATTATCGGTTTTCCGGGAGAAACGGAACAAACGTTCGAAGAAACACTGCAATTACTAAAAGAGATTGAATTCGATGCCGCTTATACCTTTCTTTATTCGCAACGCTCCGGAACACCGGCGTCAACCATGCCGGACCAAATACCACAGGCAGTAAAAAAAGACCGGCTAAATCGTTTGGCTGAAGTGCAAAACGAAATAAGTTTGTCGATTAATAAGCGGCTTATTGGGATAACAGTTGAAGTACTTGTTGAAGGAGAAAGCAAAAATAATCCTGATAAATTAATGGGGCGGACTAGAACTAATAAAATAGTAATCTGGGATAAAACCGGCAAGGAAAGCATCGGTCAACTGGTCCATGTCGAAATAGAAATTGCTCAGACTTGGTTATTAAAAGGACGATTGGTTGATTAATTGTTGATATTTGTTTGGAAAGAGGAGAAGTCTCATGACTGCTAGTTATACACCAATGATGGAACAGTACTTGGATATTAAGCGCCAGCATAAAGACAGCATTTTATTTTTCAGACTGGGCGATTTTTATGAAATGTTTTTTGAAGACGCAGAACTGGCGGCACGCGAACTGGAAATAACTCTTACAGGCAGAGATGGTGGAGCGGCAGACAAAATACCAATGTGTGGCATTCCTTATCATGCTGCCGATAACTACATAGCCCGGCTTATTCAAAAAGGCTATAAGGTAGCCATCTGTGAACAAGTTGAGGACCCAAAACAAACAAAAGGAATTGTTCGGCGTGAAGTAATAAAAATTATTACCCCCGGAACCGTTCTTTCCGATACTTTGTTAACAGATAAAAGCAATAACTTCCTTGCTCTATTGTGCGAGGAAGACCAGACTTTGTACTTAGCGGCTGCCGATATTTCTACCGCTGAAATGATCTGGGCAGAATTTGCTGGACCGCATCGTGAGGCTGAACTCTGCGACCAGCTGTTCAGGCTGATGCCGGCAGAAATAGTTCTGACAGGAAAAATAACCGGCATCGATTCAATTAAGAGTTTTATCGAGAGCCGTATTCCGCGCTGCACCTATACCGGCCTAGTGATTGATGATTACAACTATGTCGCCGAACTGCCCTGTCGTCATTTTAGCGGGCAAGATCTTCCTAAAGCCAGCGGTGCGACATTTGCTGTAGCTTGTTTGTTGTTTTATCTTTATCAGACAATTAAAAGCGATTTAAGTCACCTTAACCGGTTAGCTAAATATGATGCACGGGAATATCTCATATTAGACGCTGCTGCGCTTCGCAATCTAGAAGTTACTACCAATATGCGTGACGGCGGGAAAAAAGATACCTTACTGTCTGTATTGGATTATACCAAGACGGCTATGGGTGGTCGTCTTTTAAAACAGTGGCTGGAGTCACCGCTTTTAAATCCGGTTTTGATTACCGAGCGCCAAGACGCCGTGGGAGAACTTTTGGCAAAACCAATTATCAGACGGGAACTTCACGAAGAACTCAGCCGAATTTATGACTTTGAACGTATTTTAACCCGCATCGAAGTCGGTACTGCAAACGCCCGCGATCTTTCGGCTTTAAAGGCTTCGCTTGCTGCTTTGCCCTCCATAAAAGACCGTGTTCAGGGATTTAAAACAAGAATGCTGGCTAATATAGGTTTAAATTTAGCTACCCATACCGATGTTGCCAATCTTATTAATACTTCGATTGTTGAAAATCCACCATTTTCAGTCCGTGATGGCGGGATGATCCGTCCCGGCTATGATCTTGAACTTGATGAACTTAGAGCACTCTCGCACGATAGTAAAGAGTGGGTTCAGAACCTAGAAACCAGGGAGCGCGAAGCCACCGGCATCAAATCGCTTAAGGTCGGATATAACAAGGTGTTCGGCTACTACATAGAAGTAACTAATGCAAATACGGCTGCAGTACCGCCGAATTATGTACGCAAACAGACACTGGCCAACGCCGAAAGATATATTACGCCGGAACTTAAAGAATTTGAATTAAAAATACTTGGTGCTCAGGAAAAAATTGTTAATATTGAATATGCTTTATTCATTAAAATACGTGACTATGTCAAGGAGCGCCTCAAGGAAATTCAGGAAACCGCCCGTCTTGTGGCAAGTATTGATGTTATCGCCTCTTTAAGTGAAGCCGCGTCCCGAAAATGTTATGTTCGCCCGACAATTAACACTACACGCGAATTTATTATCAAAGACGGGCGTCATCCGGTGGTAGAACATCTCCTAAAACAGGATATGTTTGTCCCCAACGATGTCGAACTTAACCACTATAATAGTGAGATACTAATTATCACTGGTCCGAACATGGCCGGTAAATCAACTTACATGCGACAAGTTGCCCTATTGGCGCTAATGGCTCAGGTAGGCAGTTTTATACCTGCCAGAGAAGCTTCCATTTGCCCGGTTGACCGGATTTTTACCAGGGTTGGCGCCAGCGACGACCTATCTACAGGCCAAAGTACCTTTATGGTTGAGATGAATGAGGTTGCCCATATCCTTAATCATGCTACCACCAATAGCCTTATAATTCTTGACGAAATAGGCCGTGGCACCAGCACCTTTGATGGTATGAGCATAGCTCGGGCAGTAATTGAATTCATAAAAGAAAAAATTAAGGCCAAAACACTGTTTGCCACTCATTATCACGAACTTATTGAACTTGAAAATTACAATAAACGAATCAAAAACTGCTCAGTAGCAGTAAAAGAGCGCGGTAATGATATTGTATTTCTCCGGCGAATCATCCCAGGCGGCGCAGATAGAAGCTATGGCATTCATGTTGCCCAGCTTGCCGGCCTACCGAAAAAGGTTGTCGAGCGCGCTCAGGAAATTCTGGCGGAACTGGAAACCAGCTCGCAACAGCCGTCAGCAAAGAAAGAGATTGCCGCGGCTACTACATCCCCAGCTGCCGAAGTATCCCTCTTTTGCAGCAGTTTAGCTGATGAGCTAATGGCACTAGATGTTATGACCATTACGCCACTAGAAGCACTCAATATTCTCTATAAGCTGCAAAATCAAGCCAAACAGGAGGCTGGGAAATTATGACCCAGGCGGTAATCCGTATCCTTGATATAAATACGGCTAATAAAATTGCCGCCGGCGAAGTTGTTGAACGTCCAGCTTCGGTGGTCAAAGAATTAGTGGAAAATGCGCTTGATGCATACAGCCGTAATATTGAGGTAGCAATCCAGGACGGCGGAGCCAGTCATATTCGGGTATCGGATGACGGATCAGGCATGAGCCGTGAAGACGCTGAAATGGCAATACTAAGGCATGCCACAAGTAAAATTAGTTCGGTTGATGACATTTACAACGTGCAGTCTTTGGGGTTTCGCGGCGAAGCGTTGCCTAGCATAGCGTCTGTATCACGTTTTTCATTAACCACGCGGTTGGCTGATGCCGACTTGGCATCTTATGTAGAAGTGACAGGCGGCGTGGTAACTGATGTTCGTGAAGCTGGTTCAAGCGTAGGAACAACAGTGATTGTCAACGAATTGTTTTATAATACTCCGGCTAGACGAAAATTTATGAAAACAGCGGCTACCGAGAGCGGATATATTCATGACATTATTGGTAGACTGGCACTATCCCATCCTGAAGTAGCCATTAAACTCGTCAATAATGGACGGCTAGTATTGTCAACCCCAGGCAACGGCAGTTTGCTAGACACCATAGCCAGTCTCTATGGGGCGAAAACTGATGAAGCACTACTAGCAGTTGAGTACGAAGAAGAAGCTTTAAGTATAACCGGTTATGTTGCCAAACCAACCCTGATTAAAAGCAGCCGCCAATGGCAAACATTTATAATTAATGGACGAACAGTTTCCAGCCGTTTAATAGCCAAAGCGGTAGACACTGCTTATCATTCTTTATTGCCTAAAACCGGCTATCCATTGGTCGTCCTTAATATATCCTTACCACCACAGGCTATTGATGTAAATGTACATCCTCAAAAAACTGAAGTTAAATTAGAGAACGAAAATGTTATGTTTAAAGCTGTGCATCGAGCGATTAGCGCAGCGCTCTCAAATACCGAGAGTAGTCCGGAACCGCCCTCGGTACTTATGTCCAAGTCCTGGTCAAGTCCACCGCCAGTTCAGCGTACATATGTTCCCGTGCAGCCAGCACCTGTTCATACCCAGCTATGGCGGGAAACGCCATCATCGTCACCAGCACCATCACCAGTACCGTCATTTAATGAAGTTCGTGCAATTATTCAGCAAGAAGATAATATAATCAGTCCGCCGTTTCCTGCGGAACTTACTGAAAATCAAAACGAAGCAGCAATTTTGCTGTTACCGCTTGGTCAAATTTACAATTGCTATATAATTGCCCGCGGACCTGATGGTCTTTATATCATTGACCAGCATGCTGCTCACGAACGGATAATGTATGAACGCCTTAGTAAAGCGACCGGCCGCATTCCGGTGCAGCAGCTGCTCGTACCGCTCCTCTTGGATTTTGATTCGCGGGAAACAAGAATAATCAGCGAAAACACCGATCTTTTATATGAGCTTGGTTTTACCCTTGAGTCAATTGGTCCAAACACCTGGCGTCTGACTGAATTACCTGCTGATATTAAACCCGGCGAAGCTCGGAGCTTTCTGCTGGACGTAATGAATCTGGTACAGAATGAGCAAAATCCTACTGCATCTAAACTTCGTCATGCTTATCTCCAAACTGCCGCCTGTCGTGCAGCGATCAAAGCTGGCGAAACACTGAACATGCGCCAGATGCAGGCGCTTATTAGCGAACTTAACGCTCAAGAATTGCCTTATACATGTCCGCATGGAAGACCGACAGTCATTAATTTTAATGCCACTGATCTTGCAAAACTGTTTAAACGTACCTGATATGGGGGATACAATGAATCTGGTTGTTACAACTGTTTATAAACCAACTGAATCCACAAAAACTTTAGCTGCCGAACTAGCTGAAAAGCTTGCCGTTCCATTAGTCGCACGGGAAAAATGTTCGCTGGACACTATTCGCCGCAACCACCAAGTCACTAATGTACTGGTTGCAACTAAAACTGGTCCGGTAGTCCATACATCTGGCGGACAATACTTTTTTCATATCAATATGGCGGAGCTGCGTATAAATAATCTCATAATTGGAAAACATGACCATATGATAGCTGCACTGGGGATAACTCCTGGAACTACCATACTTGACTGCACCCTGGGTCTTGGTACTGACGCTATTGTTGCAAGTTACGCGACAGGCGATTTAGGTAGGGTAGTGGGGCTTGAAACATCGCCGGTTATTGCTGCCGTTACTGCCTTCGGGCTTCGATGCTATGACGCTGCTGCTGACATAGTCACTTCGTCCCTGCGACGGATTGAGGTGAAGAACGCTGATTATAATGAATACCTTGATACTCTGCCTACAGCCAGCTTTGATGTTGTATACTTTGACCCGATGTTTCGGGTACCTATTTATTCTAGTTCAAACCTTAAACCATTGCGGACCCTTGCAGACAGTAGGGCACTTACACCAGAAGCAATAACTAAAGCTTGTCGAATTGCCAAAAGGCGGGTTGTTGTAAAAGAAGCCAGAGGAAGCAAGGAGTTTAATCGTTTAGGAATTACAACAATTATAGGCGGTAAGTATAGCAGCATTCATTATGGTGTCCTGGAAACGGGGGGCTGACCATGAACCGTCTTATCGCAATTATTGGCCCAACAGCCGTAGGAAAAACCAAAGTAGGCATTGATCTTGCGGACAGAATTTCAACTGAAATAATTTCTGGCGACTCGATGCTTATTTATCGAGGCCTAGATATCGGAACAGCCAAACCTGACATAAGTGAACGGCGTGGAATTATTCATCACCTTATTGATATTAGAAGCGCAAACGAAGAATTTAGTGTTGTTAATTTCCAGGAAATGGCAGCTGATTTAATTGCTGATATCAATGCTCAAGGCCGCATTCCTATTATAGTTGGCGGCACTGGCCTTTATGTAAAATCGTTACTGGAAGGGTATCAATTCAACCCGGTACCAGGCAATGATGAAATCCGCGAACGCCTTACCACACTTGCAGATCATCACGGAAATGATTTTCTTCACGCTATTTTGGCAAAGAAACTGCCTGATGTTGCAGCTAGGCTTCATCCCAATGACCGCCGCCGTATTATCAGGGCCCTAGAGGTTCATTTAAGGGGCGATAAAGTGTCCGCAGACGCTAAATCCTCAAATGGACTTGTTTACGACACTGCTGTTATTGGTCTAACAATGAACAGAAGTGAACTTTATTCCCGTATAAACCAAAGAGTAGATGACATGATTAGCGCCGGTCTGGTGGAAGAGGTCGCTGTACTTATCAAAAAAGGCATTTCTACTGAGGCACAAGCAATGCAAGGTATTGGCTATAAGGAAATAGCCTTATATTTAAATGGTGAGCTAGAACTACCCTTAGCCATTGACAAAATTAAGCAAGCTACAAGAAACTTTGCTAAGCGCCAGTTAACTTGGTTTCGTAAAATGCCATATATCCATTGGGTAGATATCGGTGACTACGATAACCACAATGAAATTATGGCATATATTTACAGTTATGTTGCAGGAAAGTTTAACCTGGAGTAGAAGTATACTTGTAAGTAGATAGAATACCGACACAGGGTAAAGTGATATTAGATAATTAAGACAGCGGAGGGGTTTGAATAATGACAACAACAAAAGTAATTAATCTGCAAGACAGTTTTCTCAATCAAGTCCGGAAAGAAAATGTACCAGTAATTTTTTATTTAATTAATGGTTTCCAATTGCGCGGCTCGGTTAGAGGTTTTGATAACTTTACGGTCATCGTTGAAAACGAGGGAAAGCAGCAACTTGTTTATAAGCATGCAATTTCAACAATAACGCCCTTCCGGCCATTATCAGCCACCATGCAGGAAAAAAAGGATGATGTAATAAAATCCTAATATAAAAAAACACCCCAGGCCATTAGAGCGCCTGGGGTGTTTTTTTATTCACTGTCGAAAGTGTGACCGCATATAATGGGTATCACCAATACACCGGATGAGGTGAAATCCAGTGGCATATCTTTGGCCGAAGGAAGTATTATTGGCGTTGGAAACAGGGGAACTCCCGCCAATAGAAGCCATTAAATTATTGCGCGAGATGGATAATTGCCAGTCAACGACTTATTATCCTGAAACTAACGATTACCATCAGCGGATAGAGGGAGCTATTCGGGAACTCGATGGTTTGGTTGGCTTAGCAGAAGTAAAAAAACTTGTCCGTGAAATTTATGCATTTGTACAAATTCAAAAATACCGTCAAAAAGAGAAATTGCTTACCGAACCATTGGTATTGCACATGGTTTTTAAAGGCAATCCAGGTACTGGTAAAACCACGGTTGCTCGCATTATTGGCCGAATTTTTCGCGAAATGGGAGTTCTTAGTCGCGGTCATCTTATCGAAGTGGAACGAGCAGATATGGTGGGAGAGTATATTGGCCATACTGCACTAAAAACAAGAGAGCAATTAAAAAAAGCTTATGGTGGAATATTGTTCATTGACGAAGCCTATTCCTTAGCCCGCGGCGGAGAAAAGGATTTCGGAAAAGAAGCTATTGATTGCATGGTGAAACTCTCGAAACAATTACCTTAATATGTTTTAGTGATACTGCTTATTTTGTGGAAGGTAACTTTAGGTGTTGATATAAAAAAATGAGATACGAACTTTGTTCGCATCTCATTTTTTTATATAGGTTCACTCTTTATTACCACAAAACAGACGATACATATGCTTACAGGGAAGTTTGCGCCGTGTAAAATCATGGCATGTACAACTGTTCAGCGTCACAGTATAACCATTGATAACAGCTGCTTGAGTAGCAGGGTCAAATTTTGCCACCGTTAGTTCTTTTGAGCGCTCTAAGCGGCTTTGCTGCTGTAGTTGGCTGTGAATAGCGATGTTCCAGTCGCCGAAGCTGGTAAAGTCAACTGCTGGTGGTATTGTGGCAATTGGCGTATGGCCGCCTGGAAAGACTTGGCCAAAGGTAATACACAGCTTGGTGTTAAGTTGGTCAAAACTATCTACATTATAGTGATTGAGCGCCTGGAGAGCAATTTGCGCGCAAGTACAGGCATCTTCACCGGCATTATGGTGATTGAAGGTTATACCGTGATGCTCAGCCAGAGCAGCTAAATTATAACGTCTCAAGGTTGGCCAGGTTTTCCTAGCTATGCGAAGTGTGCACGAATAGTTAAGGTTAGGGTGGGGCAACCGATATCGGTCAAGAGTGCCTGTCAAGACTTTAATATCAAATTCGGCGTTATGAGCAATAACAGGGCAACCAACCAAAAATTTTTTTATCATCGGCCATAAGTCCGCGAAACTAGGCTGATGTTCAACATCTTCTGGTCGTATGCCATGAATTTTTATAAACTCCGGATCAAAATATAGTCTGGGTGGACAAATCAACCAAGCCGGATTAGCCACAACACTGCCGTCTTTGACAAACGCTAAGCCAATGGAACACGCGCTGTCCTGATCGCGATTGGCTGTTTCAAAGTCAAGAGCTATGAAATCTGCGTCTGAAGGCAATCTAGTCATATCTTTGTTTGGCATATTTATTTTTCACTACCAATCATTAATTTCGCCATGTGGCAAGATTAGTTGTGCCGTATTTTTCTTTAGCCTTTTCCTTAAGCTGCTCAACAAATTGTTTCGGATCAACACCATTGTCAGGTAACAAATAGTTGCCTGTCGTAACAAATTTCCATTGGCCATCGACCTTAGCTATTGTGAATTTCATGAGGGCATAATTGAGGTTGCCTGAAATAGACATACCGTTCACACGCTCACGACTGTAAAGACAGAAGCCGGAGATCTTTGAGTTATCGGTAAATGGACCTGAAGGAAGAGTTGTTTCCATGTAGTTAAGTGTAAACCTGGCACTATTACCGCCAATCCAGGCTTTAAAGCGTTCTGCTGTTATATTTTTGGCTGCCACATCAATTTGTTGCAGCTTGGCTAGATCTCCGGTATTAAACGCATCCATGCGCAATAGCAGCAGACGAATAGCTTGGCGGTCTTCGGGACTGACATATTGGGAAGCCAGAGATATACTGACAACATCAAGCGCTTTTCCATACATGTTAGGACCAAATAAGTCTTCCCGCAAATTTCCTTCTACTATAACTTCAAGGTCATCTTTTTGAAATTTTAAGGGCAGTCTTTTGGTAGGATGAAAGCGCCGTTCATCATCACTTAATAGTCCGTAGGTATCTAGAGAGGTTAGATGTTTAACCTTTCCTTTAAACCTTACAATCTGATTTTCGGCCGCAAATGCATTGCAAGTAATGATGCTCAGCAAAAGACACAGTACCAAACTGCTAATCAATTTAATCATTGATGTTTTCATTGACTTACCTCCACTTGTATTAGGTAAATTTTAGTTCAACCTCAATTTCCGGTCGGCTGGCTTTGGCTTTTGTTGTATCTGTTCGCTCCGCGATTACTTTCTTCAATACCTGATGAACAGCAGCTCTCTTAGCCTCATATGAATGGTCGCCAAGAGCAAAATGTTTGGTAACAGCTGTAATAATCTCTTTTTGCGACAAGTTAGGAGAGAAGATTTCCATTTCTTCGCGTATTTTAGCTAGGTTCCGCCCGACATCATTTATTCTATCGCTAATTTCTTTTAGTTGCCTTTCAGCCTCATCCTCGGCAATCATTTGTTGCCGGTACCAACGCAAAACCATTTCTCGCTGCTTGACCAATCTGACTTCATTATCCTGCAGCCTTTCTATTGCGGTAATAAAATTTTTCGTATTGGCAGGGTGAGGGCGATTTGACAAATATTGTTTTATCAACCGAGGATTTTTACTTAACTGATAAAGATGTTCATAGACGGTCTGATCAAGCAGCTCACAAGGAATGCGCCGAGCACGGCAACGTTCTTTTTCTGTGTATATATAGGAGTTGCTTCGCTGACTCATGCAGACATAATAACTTTTAGGATCAGTAGCCTTACCGGCGTAGGTAATAGTCATCTTCCGACCGCATTGGGCACAATATACTAAACCACTTAGCAGTTGTTCACGTTTAAGGTTGCGTTTCGCAAGGGACTTATTGGCCTTTAATTGGCTTTGGGCAGCCTGCCAAACCTCAGTATCAACAATAGCCGGAACAGGTATGTCAATCCATTCTGATTCAGGCCGAAGAGTTCTAATTCTTTTGTTCAAGCTGACCTTTTGATAACGGTAACGCATTGCCACATGGGTTCCACGATAAATAGGATTGGTCAAAAGACGATAAACAGCTGAAACAATCCAAGGCTTCTTCAATCTGGGCGAGGGAACGCCAATTTCATTCAACCGCCTTGCAATAGTTGCGGTACCGATTTTTTCCTCGGTAAGCCAGGTATACATTTGTTGGACAATTTGAGCTTCTGACTCATTTATTTCATAATTACTTATTTCTTTGTTGTATGTATACCCAAACGGTTTAGCGTCAGCGATTATTTTACCTTGGGCAGCTTTGCCGCGTTTGCCGCGCATAGAACGTTCTTTAATCTTTTCTTTTTCATAAGCAGAAACTGCGCCTCTGATAGAATAAAACAGTTTGCCTTCCGGGGATTGCTCGAAGGACACTGATACAAAAAGAAGCTGGGCGCCAGCTTGTTCGATTTCATCGGTTATAATCAGTTGGTGGGCTAAATTACGGGCTAATCGGTCGGGGTCATAAACAATTACAGCGCTAAGATTATTGTTGGCCAACATTTTTCTAAGCTGGGTGAGGGCTGGACGATCAATAAATTCGCCACTATAACCATCGTCAACAAATTCTTCAATTTTTTTTGCTCCCAGCATAGCGGCTCTTTTTCGGCAAGCATCAAGCTGTGTTGCCAAAGAATAGCCTGTTTCAGCCTGTTCCACAGTGCTTACGCGAGCATAAACGGCAACTATATTCATTATGATCCTCCCAGAATTAAGCATGGCTTAAATGCAATAATTCCATAAAAAGTACTTAGTTTCCTGCATTTTTTTTAGATCCGCTACCCTAATGTACAACCACTGGCGCATAGAATTATTTAGAGGTGGTGGTTGTGGCAGAAAAACAGCGTTTTAATATAAATAAAGCGCCTCCGGTTGTCAGAATCATTCATGGCAGTGAATGGGAAGATGAACGCCACAGTTTGTTATTTGTCAAACCTTTAATTGAAAGGATTTTAGTACAGCTGCTCCAGTTACGTCATGATAAACCAGAAGCCTGATTTAAAGGTTGCAAGAGTGTTTGACAACATTTAATCTAATTGTTATAATTACACGTAGTTAAATAACGATGATACGGAACTGGCGGATAAGTGGAATTAACCACATGAACCATATCATCATTGCAGTCGACCGCCTGGGCAAAGAGAAGATTTGTTCTTTTGTCCAGGCGGTTTTGTGTTTCTACAACTAAATAACGATGATACGGAACTGGCGGATAAGTGGAATTAACCACATGAACCGTATCATTATTACAGTCGACCGCCTGGGCAAAGAGAAGATTTGTTCTTTTGTCCAGGCGGTTTTGTGTTTCTAATAGGTAGAAAAATATCGTAAGGAGATGTTTTTAGCAATGAAAAATCGTTGGCTTATTGCTTTATCGGCGGTTGGAATTCATGTTTGTATTGGAAGTGTATATGCATGGAGCGTGTTAACGAAACCCATAATGAAAGAATTAGGGGTGGGACTAAAAGAAACACAATGGACTTTTTCACTTGCAATTTTATTTTTAGGACTATCCGCGGCATTCTTGGGAAGCTATGTTGAAAAACTTGGTCCTAAAAAATCAGGACTAATCTCCGCGGCATTTTTCTCTATTGGCTTGTTTGGAACAGGCGTAGCTGTGTACTTAAAAACATTGCCGCTATTATACTTATTTTACGGCATAATCGGCGGAATCGGACTTGGTATCGGCTATATTACACCAGTATCAACTTTGGTAAAGTGGTTTCCTGAAAAACGCGGGTTTGCTACAGGTATAGCTATCATGGGGTTTGGATTTGCCAGTTTTATAGCCGGACCGATTATTCAGACGCTTATCGAAAAATATAGTCTGATAGCTACTTTTGAAATTCTTGGGATTATCTATCTTTTAATTATGACACCGTCAGCATTATACCTTGAACAGCCGCCAGAAACCTATAATGTTGTAACAAACTTAAGTATAACGCCTGTGACCGAAAGGTATCAAATGACCTCACTTGAAGCCCTGAAGACATGGCAATTCTACGCTCTATGGTGGATGCTTTTCACCAATATCACCTGTGGCATTGGTTTATTAAGTGTAGTGTCACCATTTGCTCAGGAAGTTATAAAGATGTCTCCAATTGCTGCTGCAACAATGGTTGGCATGGTTGGTCTATTAAACGGCTTTGGACGAATAATTTGGGCGTCGGTATCTGACTATATCGGCCGGGCAAATACTTATCTTGCTTTTTTCCTTATCCAGATTATTGCCTTCTTTTTGCTATCCCATACTACAGATAGCATTTCGTTTCAACTATTTGTCTATTTAATTATTTCGTGCTATGGCGGCGGTTTTGCCACAATTCCCGCTTTTTTAAGTGATCTTTTTGGAACGAAGGAATTAAGCGCAATTCATGGCAAAATTCTTAGTGCTTGGGCGGCTGCAGGGGTTGTCGGTCCATTTCTGGTGGCGTGGGTTAAGGAGACGACAAACAGTTACAATGATATGTTATTGGTTTTCTCATACTGTTTTATTGTTACTTTGATAGTTGCGACCGTTGTCAAGTTTAAACAATCTCCTACTGTTAATAGCGAACAATCAGCGTAAAATATCTTAGAACTCAAAATAAAGTTTATAAGTTGTTTAAGAGAGTGTATAGTGAAAGCGATGGAAGACCATAAAGATGATCTGATATTGATTTTAGCTGGTTACCATAAAGAAATGGATAATTTTTTACAGACTAACCCAGGTTTAAGGTCGCGCTTTCCTATACATATCGAATTCCAGGATTATAGCCATAATGAACTTATTGAAATAGCTGATCAAATGTGTACTAATCGTCAATACCAACTATCACCTCAGGCAAGGCTGGCTCTCCTATGTCGACTAAATGAACCGATAATTAGGGCCAATTCAAACTTTGGCAACGCCAGAACAGTGCGCAATCTTATCGAAAAGGCTTTTCGACTACAAGCCGTGCGTTTAGTCAAAAAAAACACGCTATCCAAACAAGACTTAATGCTCCTTGAACCTTCAGATTTACCAGAGGTGGAGACATGAAAGAATTTGCGGTTGTAGGACGTCCCAACTCAGGGAAAACCATGTTTACGCTCAATTTTGCCGGGTTTCTAAATTGCAAGAAGATAGATATTACTTTCCGTTCGCCTGATGGACTATTAAATTGTCGCCACTTTGCAATACCTGACGCAAAAAAAGAGCTGTGCGACAGTGAATGGCATAAAACCCGCATGGTTCAGTCAACGATACTTAAAATTCCACTGGGGAAAGCGGCAATTAGTTTTAAGCTCACTGATACCTGCGGTGTATCAGAAGAAATTCATAGCGACGGCGCAATTAGAAAGGGCATGGCTCAAACTTTAAGCGTGCTTCGCGGCTGTGATTTTATTGTCCATATTATTGATGTGGCAACACTATCGGAAGAAAATCTGAACACGCGTGGCATCGATCAAGAAATATATGATTACGGTCTAGCTAAAAGTCGTTATCTTCTATTAGCCAACAAGATAGATTTACCGGCAGGAAAAAATAACCTGCCCAAGGTAGTAGGAGGCTTCAACAGGGCTAAGATAATTCCGATTTGTGCGATTAATTCCCAGGGCTTCCAGGAGGTAAAAGCCTATGTTTCTCGCAACATTTGATTTTATTGCTTCTGCCTTAGCCGTAGCTTTCTCAGCAACAGCTATTAAACTTATTGATGACTATCTGGACCGCGAAAACGATGCTGCCTGCCACCAGTTCAACTGGGCTGCTTACCTAGGACCAGGAATAGCCGTCTATGCGATGCTATTTTTTACTGTGGCAGCCTGCATCAACCCTAAACTTAGTTCGGCACTGTTTTTGGCAAGTTATGCCATAGGTATGTTGAGCGACCTTAGAACTCGCATGCCCAGCAGACTGTTGGGGTGGCAAGAGTCGATAGTTGTTTTAATTGTCTCTTCTTGTCTCTTAGGCTGGAGAATGACAGTCTTTTCAATGCTCTTTATTTTTGCTGTACAATGTATTGACGACTGCATTGATCTAAAAATTGACCGCCGGTGCGAACTTGGCACACGCAATTTGGCTTGTCGTCTGGGAATAGTTGAATGCTGTATAATAGGATTAATTGCTCTTTTAAGTGCCTGGAGGCTAAACGAGGCTTTATTCATACCAGTAATAACCGGTGCCACTATCTTTTATATTGCAATGCTTCACTTTCAGGGGGTGAAGACGTGATTCTTGATGTAGTTGTGGTGGTTTTAATATTCTTTTTGCTTGGCTATATTTTTGGAAAACGAATTGGCAGGGAAGAGGGATTAGAAATCGGCCGAACCTCATTGGCGCTTACTTTACGTCAGCAATCATACGAGCAAGGTTATTGCGTTATTTGCCGCGAAACGCTACTAGATCATAAACGTGAAATAACTAGTATAGAATCTACTCCTCCAAGCTCATAATATTGGGTGAGGAGGCATAAGTGTGGCTTTATCAAGATTGGAACGCAAGAAAGCTGCTGCAAGGGTTAGGCGCATACGATGGCTGAAACTGGCTGCAGCGGCACTCTTGGGGATAATTCTACTGATAACCTGGTACTATGGCGACAATCTAAGTTTTACCTTGATTGCTGTAATCTCATTTTTTGGGATTATTTTAGTCAATCCCGGAAATATTCGGGCCCATTTACCGGGTATGAATTGTTCCCAAATCTTTAGCCGAGTAATTATCAACTTTTTTTATCTTTCTACAGCCATCGCGCTTATCGCCGTGGCTGGCTGTCAGCATTAAGAATGTAAAAACTAGAGGCGAAAGCCTCTATTATTTTTTTGTATATCCACAAGCAATATTATATTTGCAGGAATTCGACTTAATGGTACAAAATATCTTAATAAAGGAAGGTGATTGTGTGACCAAAATTGAGGGAAACTTGAGCGGAATCCGCAAAAACATACTTGATATTATGGAAGGCCTTTATCAATTTACAGTGCCTGCTGGACAAACTATAACACCTGAAATGGCTAATATCCTGGCCCAGATAACCGATCAGCTAAACCGAGAAATTGCTGTGTATTTTAACCGGCGCGGGCAGGTAATAAGTATCGCAGTGGGGGATACAAGAACGGTGAAGTTACCTGAAACTTCATCGCGACGTTCGGCCTGGCGGCTTAGCGGCATACGTTGCATTCATACACATCCAACCGATAATAGTGCTTTAAGCAGCATGGATCTCTCTTCCCTTAAAGATATGCGGTTTGATATTATGGCGGCTCTCGGCGTATCCGGCGGCGAAGTTGTTGAGGTAAGCTTCGGTTATATAGCCGGTTTGACTGACGATGAAGGTTTTGAAGTACAAACCGCCGGCCCGCTAACACTAGAGGACTTTGTAAACCTAAATTTGACTTTTCTTACCACGCAGATTGACCGCATTCTTGAAACCAGAGGGAGAGGCACTAAACTAGCTGAGAGCGAACGGGCTATACTAGTCGGAGTTGAGCGTCAAGGAAACTGGGATGTAACCGATTCGCTGGCTGAATTAGCACAGCTTGCTGAAACTGCCGGAGCTGAAGTAGTAAAAGCCGTTTGGCAAAAGCGAGATAGACCGGACGCCAGTTATTTTATTGGTCGCGGAAAAGTAGAAGAAATATGTGAGCTGCGACAAATTACAGGGATTAACTTGGTTATTTTTGATGATGAACTTTCCCCGGCGCAACAGCGTAACCTTGAACAGGTAATCGGTGTAAAAGTTATTGATCGTACCGCTCTTATTCTTGATATTTTCGCCCAACGGGCCAGTACTCATGAAGGAAAGTTGCAAGTTGAACTGGCACAGCTCCAGTATAATTTGCCGCGTCTGGGAGGCCAGGGGCTGGTTCTCTCCCGACTGGGGGGCGGCATCGGTACAAGGGGGCCGGGAGAAACCAAACTTGAAGTTGATCGACGGAGGATAAGATCTCGTATCAGTGATATTAATAAGGAAATCGAGCAGATAAAAAAACATCGTGAGCTTCACCGCAAAAGGCGTAAAGAGGCTAGGATACCAAGCGTGGCATTGGTGGGATATACTAATGCCGGAAAATCAACCCTTCTGAATACCCTCAGCAATGCCGGTGTATTAGCCGAGGATAAACTTTTTGCCACCCTGGATCCTACTACAAGAAAAGTAACATTGGCGGGAGGTCAGGAACTCCTCATTACCGATACCGTAGGCTTTATTCAAAAACTGCCGCATCAATTAGTAGCTGCATTCAGGGCAACGCTAGAGGAAGTAGTTCAGTCCGATCTTTTACTCCATGTCATTGATGCAAGTCATCAGCGGTTTCAGGAACAAAGCGACGCGGTCTTTTCCGTATTGCGTGAATTGGGAATTAGTGAGAAACCAATTATTACCGTATATAATAAAATCGATAAAATTGATAATCCCTACCTTGTGGATCGTTTGTTGCGGCAACCGGATAGTGTCGGCATTTCTGCTTTAAAGGAAAGTCAAATTGATTCTTTACTTGATATCATTCATAACAAAGTGCGCCAGCAAGTTATTGACATGGACTTATTAGTGCCCTATAATGACAGCGGGCTTTTAGCCCGGTTATATGATTCCGGCTCAGTAAAATCGGTTGATTACGCCGCCGAAGGCATTCATATTAAAGTATCTTTACCACCGGAATTAATAAATACTTATCAAAAATATACAGCAGGAGAAATAACTAATGACTAGTATTACCGATGCAAATCACGCTGTTATAGAACAAGTCTTGAACCAAATTCAACCAATTTACAGCGAAATTGATCGTTTGTCCCGCTATAATACCAAACGGGTTCTGGATATTTTTCGCCGCCATAAGGTATCGGAACATCATTTTCACGGCTCAAGCGGCTATGGATATGATGACAACGGGCGAGATAAACTTGACTTAATATGGGCTGAGATTTTCGGCGCCGAAAAGGCGCTTGTACGTACACAATTCGCTTCAGGAACACACGCTCTATCCACAGTATTATTTGGTATACTAAGGCCAGGTGATGAACTTATATCGGTTACCGGAACACCTTATGATACAATGCAGACAGTTCTTGGCGTGAAAAGTAAAACACCCGGATCGCTAACAGATATCGGCATAAACTATAACGAAGTACCAATGGGAGCGGAAGGTGTCGATTACTCGCAATTATCAAAAACGGTAACCGCTAGCACAAAAATGGTGCTTATCCAAAGGTCACGTGGTTATAGTTTGCGGCCTCCGCTTTCGGTGGATGACATAAGCCGAATATGTGCTATAGTTAAAAATATTAATCCTAATTGTATCTGCTTTGTGGACAACTGTTACGGCGAGTTTGTGGAAGAATGTGAACCTACAGCAGTCGGAGCAGATATTTTGGCCGGATCGCTAATCAAAAATCCTGGCGGCGGAATTGCTCCCACCGGCGGTTATGTCGCCGGAAGAGCTGATTTGGTTGATCTGGCGTCTTATCGCCTGACCGCGCCTGGTATTGGCAGCGAAGTTGGTTCGTCTGTCGCTGGTTACAGGCTTTTGTACCAAGGAATTTTTCTCGCCCCGCATGTCGTAGCGCAAGCCCTTAAAAGCGCAGTCTTTGCGGCAGCATACTTTGCAGAATTTGGGTATAATACAGTTCCGCACTATAACGCGCGGCGCAGTGATATTATTCAAGCCATTGAACTAGGGACCCCTGAAAAAATGATTGCATTTTGCCAGGGGCTTCAACTTCATTCACCGGTAGACTCCCATGTTCGCCCCGAGGCAAGCGGCATGCCTGGTTACAGTGATGCTGTTGTCATGGCTGGTGGAACCTTTGTTCAGGGGTCGTCAATTGAGTTAAGTGCCGATGGTCCGATTAGGCCGCCCTTTGTTGTCTATCTTCAAGGTGGATTGTCCTTTGAACATTCGATAATAGCGATACAGGGAGCCAAACATGCTCTCGACAAATACTAACTATATTATTTCAAAAACAAACTTATTTGGCGAAACCAATCATATTAAACAGGAAAATGATAAAATGCGTCGAACTTAAGCTGTAAAGAAATTGCCTATGTTAAGGCATTTTGGTGGGATTGTGTGGAATACATAGTAATTACATTATTAACACTATCAGTAACAACTTTTATCGTTTATATGCTTGCTAAAAAAGTGTTCGGCATATTCCTAAAACTTAAGTCATTGCTTTTATGTGCGGCTTGCGCACTGCTGATAAGCCTTGTTTTACCACGCATTATAGTCAGCTTTGCAGGTCTGGCGGGAACAGTAATTTTTTTAGCAATATTCGCCATTGTATTTGCATATCTAGTGGCTTATTTGGATAATCCGAACGATTTTTTCTCCGAGACTGTTGCTGCGACTACTTCAACGCAGCAAATTGCCCAAAATCCGGTTGAAAGCAGAAATACAATTATCAACTACGAACAGGCTAATGATATTCTAACATCAAAAAAGGAAACCAATATTGATACCATGCCTGATAAAGTTATGGCGCTTATATCATCGATGACTGATATAAGCGATTTGCTTGCGTCTGCTAATGTTCCTAAACCTGCTTCGGATTCTCTGGACGACCTTATCGATTTTGCGTTTCAGCAAAAAGAATATGCTAATAATCAGGTGGCCCTTGCTACCTTTCGTCGAGCTTTTAATCTTTACCAAGATAGTGATGCGGCACCGCTCTTAGCGATTGAAATAACTAATCTCCTGATTAATCAGGGGGCATATGATGAGGCAATTTCAATTTTAACTTTAGGCCGCAACTTACCTGGCTTAAAACGTAATTCTACGTTAGACCAGGAGTTTGTCACAACGATTGCTTACTTTCGTATCATAAAGAACACTCTAATTCAAAGACGCACCGGCTATCTACCATTTAATCAGATTCCAGTTGAAATAAATGCTGAAATAAACGCTGAATTTCGCGAATGGCGCGCTTTGGAATAATTTAAACATTATTAGGAGGAATTTTAATGAAAAAAAGCATCGACATTCTTGGGCTACCAATTATTAGCATTAATGAAGGTAGTGAACTTGGGACTGCAAAAGGCCTTGTAATTGATCCAGCTCAAGGAGCTGTGGCAGCTATTGTGGTCGAAGACGGCAGATGGTATCTTGGCGCAAAATTGCTTCCCTTTGCAGCAGTAGCCGGTATTGGTGAAAATGCATTAACAATTGAAAGTAGCAGCCATATAATTCCGATTGATAACGCTCCTGACTTAGAAACTCTTCTTGAGGCCGATGTGAAAGTAATTGGCGCTAAAGTATTGACTAAAAGCGGTCGGTTTAAAGGCAAAATTACCGAGATTGAAATGGATGAAGCCGGTAGAATTGTAAATTGCGAAATTTCCAATGCAGATACAAACGACAGTATTGCAGGTGAGATGGTTATTACCTATGGTAAAGGGGTAGTTATTATTAGCGACTCTGAAACAGCAACTGTTGTTAAACCTCCTGTAGCTTCACCTATTCCTGCTAAACCACCAGCCGTAACTGTACCTGAAGAAACTGTTGAACCAGTTGAAGTTAATGCAGCAACCCAACCATCACAACCTGATAAAACATCTGAACCAGCTGCAGCGCATACACCTGCTGCTCGGCCTGCAACAGAGTCTAATGATGATTTAGCTAAAAAATTCGATGACAAACAACGTAAATATTTGCTTGGTAAAAAGGCAACAAGAAAGATTGAAACCGATAATGGTGTTATGATTGTCGAACAAAACGGTGAAATTACTGAAGAAGTAATCCAGAAAGCAAAATTAGCTGGGAAATTTGTTGAACTTTCAATGAGTATCTAAATTATTAACCCCCGCATATGCGGGGGCTTGCTGTATCTATTACAATAGAAAGGATTGTTATGCAGAAATATAATCGCCGCTTAATTAAATTAGGATTTTTTTTAGGCGTTATCATACTTTTCAGCATTGTCAACATGTTGTCAATTAACGCCTCCTTCGCGGTTAGTGATTGCATATATAGCGGAGTTAAAGTAGGCGATATCGATGTTGGCGGTTTGTCAGAAGAGGCTGCGGCGAAAAAAATTGCTGAGACGTTTGCTGAGCGCTTTAAGCTAGCACCGATTACATTGACATATCAAGATAAAGAGTGGGTAATATCGGCTCTGGATATTGACCTTAAAATCGTTCCGGAGGATTTAGCCCGAAAAGCCTATTCAGTTGGGCGTACAGGAAACATGTTCAAACGACTTAAAGATAGATATATTACGATTAATTATGGCTATACAGTACCACTTACAACAATGTATAATGCCGATAAGCTTCAAGACTTGGTTACCAAAATTTCATCATCTGTGGAGAAGGAACCAATAAACGCTCATCTTACACATAACGGCTCTACCGTAACACTTGTACCGGAAACTGTAGGCGTAAAGGTGAATATTGATTCAACGTTAAACAAAATTACTGCTACAATAAAGCAGCACTTACCGATTTCTGTGCCTCTAATAGTAGAGGAATTTACCCCAGAAATAATCCAGCATGACCTTGACGGAATTGATGGAGTCCTTGCTTCCTATACCACCCAGTTTGACCCTTGGAATAAAAACCGTGCTGCTAATATTATGTTGGCTGCTAAAAATCTAAATGGTGTTTTGGTGCATTCAGGAGAGCAATTTTCTTTTAACAACCGTGTAGGCCCAAGGCTGGCTGAATATGGTTATAAGGTAGCTCCAGTGTTTATTAATGGTAAACTGGTACCAGACTGGGGTGGGGGAGTGTGTCAAGTCACAAGTACACTATATAACGCTGTTTTACTTGCCGATTTGGCAATAGAAGAACGTACTTCCCATTTTAGACCACCAGACTATGTGCCGCTTGGGCAGGATGCTACTGTTGCCGACAATCAGCTTGATTTTCGCTTTAGCAATACCTCCAAACATGATATTTACCTAGCTGCCGAAGTAGATGATAACCAAGTTAGCGTTTACATTTACGGAAAACTGCAAGCAGATTCGCCGCGAATTGAGATTTTATCCACCGACAAAAAAATCCTTGAGCCAACGACAATTATCAAGCAAGATCCAGAGCTTGAGTTTGGACTGAAAGTAGTTGATACCGAAGGCCAGAAAGGGTTCCAGTTAAATATATTTCGGGTGAAATATTGCGAGGGGAAAGAAATCTACCGCGAATACCTTTATACCGACGAATTTCCTCCTGAAGATCGGGTAATTAGGGTTGGAACTAAAAAGTCTAATCAAATAATAACTAAATAAACTTACTTAAAATACAAAAAAGAGAGCATATGCTCTCTTTTTTATATTTTAAGCTGTCAGGTTAAGGCCTATGTCTTGGGATTTTAAACAAAATAGGCTGCTAATTGATACGGCGAAATACTCCGATGACTTTTCCCAAAATGGCAACATTCTCGGAGTAAATTGGTTCAAGTAAATCATTTTCAGGCTGTAATCGAATACAATTCTTTTCCCGGAAAAATCGTTTAACTGTCGCTTCATCAGCATCTACCAATGCGACAACTATTTCACCATTATTGGCAGTGTTTTGATTGCGCACCAGAATATAGTCTCCATCCAGTATACCAGCGTTAATCATGCTGTCACCTTGGACAGTAAGCATAAAAGTATTATCGTCGCCTACCAACTCAGTAGGGAAAGGGTAGGTATCTTCGATATTTTCTATTGCCGAAATAGGTTGTCCGGCACTAACCCGCCCGACAAGAGGAACTGGAGTCATTGCCTTCTGACGCCACGGGGTTTCTTCTAGAACATCAATGGCTCTTGGTTTGGTGGGATCACGACGGATAAACCCCATTTCCTCAAGTTTAGCCAAATGACTATGTACTGTAGAGCTGGAGCTTAGACCGACAGCTTTGCCAATTTCTCGTACAGACGGTGGATAGCCGTTGGCTCGTAAAGAAGCTTTGATATAATCTAGAATTAGTTTCTGACGGGAACTTAATAAAGTCTCCTGGTTTTTCAAAATTATCAACTCCTAACAGCAGTCATATTTATAAGCCTTAGATTATTCGTTTACAATTGGAGTTATAGTATCTTGAATATTTTAATGATATAGAACTAATTTCTTGAAAGATATTAAATATATAAATATCCTGGCGAAGTCAGTACTTAGCTATATTATACCAGCGAGTTTAAATATAATCAAACATTCGTTCGTATTTTTTTATTAAACCCATTGACCGAACATATGTACCGTGATATTATTAATTATACGAACATACATTCTGGAGGTAACATATGATAAATAAATTAATTAATAATGAATCAATAATTAAAACATTTGTTATCGCACTTATTTTGTTTTATGCCTGGTCAGCCTACGACAGTGTTCAAGCCAATTCGTGGAAGCATCCAGCTGACGGTTCTTATAAGATTGTAACGGTAGGACACGGTGATACGGTTTGGTCTATTGCAGCAAAAGAGACTCATGACAATGAGGATATTCGCGGGTTAGTAACAGCGATTATACAAGCAAACTCTTTGTCGGATGATGTAAAAATCTATTCCGGACAAACCATTAAAATTCCCGTTTATTCACTTGCCAAATAAACTGATTGCTGACAAAAATGCTGCACCTTATGCTTTGCATAAGGTGCAGCATTTTTGTCCAAATATTCCTGAGTAAAACATTAGCATTTACAAAAAGGGTTTTGACCAGGCGATCAATAATACTAAATCATTGTGGAAATAGTATGGAGAAAAATACTAGTTAGTCATTTGTATTTTATCGTTTAACAAGAATACGGTGGTATGATAGTGCTGTGAAGGGTGGGATTATGTACAAGGATGAACAGCATAATACGTCAGTAACTGGCAATCGATTTTTTAGGGGAACGATAATTCTTACTATTGCTGGGATAGTAGTAAAAGTAATTGGCGCACTAAACTGGGTCATACTTTCCCGTGTGTTAAGCGGAGAAGGCATTGGGTTGTACCAAATGGCTTTTCCATTATATCTTCTGGCACTTAGCATATCATCAGCAGGAATCCCGGTGGCTGTATCAATTATGACCGCCGAGCGGTTGGCAATTCTTGATTACCGTGGCGCAAACCGTATCTTTAAATTAGCTCTGACTATGTTGTTTATCACCGGAGCATCGCTGAGTTTATTAATGTATATTGGGTCCGAACTGCTTATCCAGGAACGACTTATTCGCGATCCACGTACATTTTATGCCTTAATTGCATTGTCGCCGGCAATTTTCTTAGTAACTATTATTTCCGGCTTCCGTGGCTATTTGCAAGGATGGCAAATAATGAAGCCTACAGCAATATCCCAAATAGTCGAACAAGTTTTTCGAGTTGGCGCAATGCTGTTCTTTGCTAATGCTTTTTTACCACTGGGAATAGACTATGCAGCAGGCGGGGCCAGTCTGGGAGCCGCTGCTGGAGCGGCCGCCGGACTATTGGTGCTTATCTATTATTACGTAAGATTACGAATGAATCAACCAAAATTGGCGGTCACTACAACAGAATTTGCAGTGGCACCTGTTTCAAAACTTATTCGCCGTCTTGTTGCCTTGGCGCTGCCTGTGTCTTTGTCAAGCCTTATGTTGCCGTTGGTAGCTAATTTCGACCTTGTAATTGTACCGGCAAGGCTAGAAGTTGCCGGATATACAGTCAAACAGGCTACCGAGTTGTTTGGGTATTTAACTGGTATGGCAGTACCGCTGGTTAATTTGGCGACAATTCTTACAGGATCGCTTACTGTCAGCATAGTACCAGCTATCTCTGAGGCGTATTCCCTTGGTAAAAGCCAGTTAATCTACTGGAGAATATCTTCCGCAATTCGACTGGCAAACTTGGTTACTATTCCGGGAAGTGCTATATTATGGCTGCTTGCTGAACCTGTGGCAGGGATTATTTACCATGCCCCTGGAGCCGCCCCTACAATAAAAGCGTTAGCAATAGCCATATTCTTTTTGGGGATTCATCAGGTAACAACTGGCGCCCTACAAGGCTTAGGACGAACAGCTATCCCAGTTATTAATATGGGAATAGCAGCACTTGGAAAAATCTCTCTAAACTGGTTTCTTACAGCTCAACCTTCACTTGGCATTCAAGGAGCTGCCTTGGCTACAGTTATAGACATCGCTCTAGCCGCAGCCCTAAATCTATATTTTATTTACCGTTACACCGGTTTTGTTGCAGACCTGGCAGATATATTCAAAAATATCGTTGCCGCCACTTTTATGGCTGGAGTATTGATTTTACTTCATCCAACAATGCAAATTTATCTTAGTGCTCCAGCTGGTACGCTAACGGCTTTTTTTATTGCAATAGCAGTATATTTCCTTGTGCTCTTAGCAATAGGCGGACTTAAAGAGCGCGATATTAAGCGACTGCCGTTAATTGGAGAACAGTTGGCAAAGTCGCTTGCCCGGTTAAAATATCACTTTAAGTAAACTTTAGTAGTAGATTATATAAAAGCGCAAGCTTGCACCTTAAAAAGGTGCAAGCTTGCGCTTTTGCTGTTCACACTATAATACTTTAGGCTAGCCGTTTATTTACAATGGAAATATTTGCTGCCCCCAAAAACTTCCGGCTTCTTCATCACCTTCACCAAGGGAGAAGCCTTCCATTTCTTCCTGCAAATTCTCTTCATCAAGGAAGCCTAACTCAAGATCATCATATTCAGGGGTTATTCTGGGAATACTATTTTGTTCCATATTGTTTACTCCTCCTCCGCAACTTTTTCTGAGGTACTTTGCGGGCTTTTATCGGGATCAAAGCAGCCAACATCGCTGATTTCGGAGTCGCTCTCATAAAGGTGTCGGGTAGACGCCGACATGATCGATTGTTTTAGGCCCAAGCTAATCACGTCCTTTCACTTAAATATTGGCTGTCCACAGTTAGTTTATTACTTTGATTTACTTGATATACAGGGATCTTTTACGTAAAATAACAGCAACAGTTGTCCGGAATTTTAGGGCAAAAATATTTTATAAGCTATAATAGGGGATGGGACATGCAGAATATGGAATATATTATTCCATAAATCAAGTAATTATATACCGAGCAAAATAATCATATAGTTAAACATTGACTGTTATTACCATGAATGTTATTATCTATTTAAATCAATTAAGTATTTAACAATTAAATATTTTATCGAGATAGGTGCCCTGAGGGGCTTAATAGGGAAGTCCGGTGTAATACCGGCGCGGTCCCGCCACTGTAATGGGGAGCAAGCCCAAGTAATACCACTGGGACAAACCTACGAGCGATGGGAAGGGGATTATCCGTACAACAGCGTATTTCCTTCCCGGCTATAATAGCCGGGAATTATGTTGATACGATTAATATGTCAACAAGAACCTTCCAACTAACGGAAGGTTCTTGCTTATTCTGAGGCATTTGTGTACAGGCGGTGATAAGTAGTACTTATTTTATATTTTCCTTGTGATCATCACTAACAAAGGGGCGAAGTACGTGAAAATGAGTTTACTTATAATTTTCTTCTGTTTAGCAGTAGTACTTATCGTTGGTTTTACTATGAATCAAAAAATTTATGCCGCTGATATTAAGCAAGAGAAAAAAGCAATTTTGGTTGTAAGTTTTGGTACTACATATGCCGATACTAGAAAACTAACAACTGAAGCAGTACAAAACAAAATCAGCGCTGTTTTTCCCGATTATGAAGTTCGCCACGCCTTTACGTCCCGGATTATTATAAAAAAGCTGGCTGAATGTGACGGAATCAAGGTTGATACCGAAAAACAAGCACTGGATAAATTAAAAGCTGAGGGTTACAAAGAAATTATTATTCAGCCCTTACATATTGAGCCTGGTGATGAGTATGAAAAATTAATGCGGGTTGTCGATAATTATGAAAAAAGTAAGGCTTTCAACAAAATTGCTGTAGGACGCCCATTTCTCTATTATACCGGGCAGGAAGGAAAACCAGATGACTATCTAGCGGCCATTAAAGCCTTGCAAATGCAGTTTCCTAAACTAGGAAACCATGAAGCTATTGCCTTAATGGGTCATGGTGGCGTAAATCCTGCAAATACGGCTTATGCAGCATTACAACTGAAACTAGAAGACGCCGGATTAAAAAAAGTATATATATTCACGGTTGATGGCTATCCGACATTTTATAATCTGAAAAACAAACTGAAAGAAAACAAGATAAAAAAGGTAGTGCTAATGCCGCTTATGTTGGTTGCTGGCAATCATGCTAACGAAGATTTGGCTGGCGATAACAAAGATTCGTTTAAATCACAGCTTATCCAAGCCGGTTATACTGTTGAGATATATCTGCATGGGCTAGGAGAAAATAGCAAGGTTCAAGACATTTATGTTGAACACATAAATGATGCTATGGAAGGCAAGTATACCAAAACCGAGCGTGGTAAAGACCGGCCGCCCATCCCAATTATTGATTGATAAAGAAATCAACTCCTGCTAATGTTGATTGGAGTTGATTTGTACCTTTTCGTTTTCTGATATAATATAGCAAACAAACTGTATTGGAGGAAAATTTATGGCAGGAGTTTTTTATGGTGTTGGCGTTGGTCCAGGTGATCCAGAACTTCTTACACTAAAAGCTGTCAATGTGATTCGAAAAGCTGATATTGTTATCGCACCCAAAACAGAGAAGAAAGAAGAAAGTACGGCGCTAAGTATCGCCCAGCCGTTTTTAAAAAAAGATGTCCAGATAATAAAGCTGGTTTTCCCAATGGTGCTTGATAGCGAAACATGGTCCAATGCTTGGCAAGATAACAAAGAAATTATTCTTAATTTATTAGCCGCAGGCAAAAAAGTGGCATTTTTGACATTGGGAGATCCAATGTTTTATAGTACATATATCTATATCTTTCGGATGCTCACTGACTGCGGCTATCATATTGAAACAATTCCCGGCATTACTGCCTTTTGCGCAATTGGCAGTAAGCTTGGTTATCCACTAGCTGAAGGAAACGATGTTTTAAGTGTCATTCCAGCGACTATTGAGGAAGGTAAACTTGACGCTGCACTGCAAAGATCGGACAACGTAGTGCTGATGAAAGTCTACAAAAACTATAAGCAGGTAGTGGAAAAACTTGACCAACATGGACTAGCGGATAATGCAGTTATGATTAGTTGCTGCGGATTAGAAAATGAGCAGATAGTACATGATTTAAAGGAAATTGGTGAGCAAAAGCTAAATTACTTATCAACAATATTAGCCCGCAAAAGTAATTTGTAACCGCTTTGCTTATACTAGCAAAATATGCAGGGAAGCCAAGAGGGGGATAGCCTTGAAATATTTTCTACATATTAAACTAATCTTAATATGTACTGCGATAATTACACTAATATCAGGTTGCAGCCTCCAGGCAAAACAGCCTTCGACTGACATATCAAATGCCGGGTATCTAACCATAAAAGACGATGCAGGACGGATGGTAAGTTTAGTACATAAGCCTGAAAATATAGTAGTGTTGTCACCCTCATTTCTCGATTTACTATATGCACTTGGAGGCAAAGCAATTGGTAGGCCAAATTATAATGTTAAACTCGACACAGTGCCCGCTGAAGCCAGAAATATTCCTGATGTGGGATTTGTATATAATATAAACATTGAAAAGGTTGTAGCCTTGCAGCCTGATCTTGTTATTGCAATGCAAGGCATCCACGATAAACTAATTCCTGTATTAGAAAGTAATAATATCCCTGTTATTGTTATAAAATACAAAACTTATAATGACGTCTTTGATAAAATTGCCTTGTTCGGGGATATTGTTGGTACGCAACAAAAGGCTCAAGAAATGATCCAAGATTTAAACCAAAAGCTAAAATTTATTAGCGATCGGCTTCCGAATAAGTCGGTTAAGATTGCTATTTTACACGCAACCGCCAAAAATGTTACTTTAGAACTTGATACAAGTATTGCTGGCAGTACGGCAAACATTTTGCATTTACAAAATGTTGCCACGAACAGTAACTTATTGGAATCAAGTGCTGATATGGCGCCGTATAGTCTTGAAAAATTAGTTGAAAGTGATCCGGACTATCTTTTTGTTGTTACCATGGGTAACACAGCAGAAATTGAAAAAACCATGAAGGAAAATATTGAAAATAATCCGGCGTGGACTTCGCTGCGTGCAGTTCGTGATAAAAAGGTAGTATATCTGCCATCAGATTTATTCCTTCTTAATCCAGGCATTAGGATGCCTGAGGCTGTAGAGTATATGGCAAGGGTAGTTTACCCTGAGATTTATGCTAATGACAAATAATAAGTTTACAGCAACTAATAGTTCATATGAAATTAAACGAATCGTTTGGCGCAGCGGCGTGTTAATTGCTTTTGCTTTCATAGCACTGTTTAGCATCGGCATCAGTCTTGTAATAGGGGCAGTGAATATCTCCTTGCCAGATATTATTCAAGCTATTATTTTAAAAGGTACAAGCATCAAAGGACAAATTATCTGGAATATCCGATTGCCACGTACCTTTGTAGGTGCTTTGGTTGGCTTAAACCTAGCGCTATCTGGGGCTATTCTACAGGCGGTAATGAAAAACCCGCTTGCTGATCCGCATATCATCGGCATTTCTTCAGGCGCAGGTTTAGCCGGAATTATTGTTTTAGTACTTTTTCCTACACTAGACTACATGCTGACACCCGTAGCTTTTATTGGAGCGCTTGGAGCGGCAGCACTAATTTACTTTCTGGCATGGAAAGGCGGCATTCGTCCCATCCGAATTATATTAGCAGGAGTTGCTGTTTCCGCATTCTTGGGATCAGGAATTTCGGCACTGCTTGTATTATATAGCGATCGAGTTCATGGAGCATTGATGTGGATGGTTGGCGGGTTAACAGCAAGAAGCTGGTCTCATGTCTATATTATTTTTCCTTATACCATTTGCGGCAGTATACTTGCATTTTGGGGTGCGAAACACCTTAATGTGCTGAGCCTTGGCGATGAGGTAGCTCGTGGATTAGGTCTTCGAGTAGAAGCAACACGAATTATGATGACGGCAATTGCCGCTTTACTTGCCGCAAGTTCTGTCAGTGTAGTCGGTTTATTAGGTTTCGTTGGTCTAATAGTGCCGCATGCCGCAAGGCTTTTACTTGGTTCAGATTATCGTTTTTTATTGCCGGCATCAGCTTTGTTAGGCATTTCTGTGGTTACGCTCAGTGATACGCTGACGCGGATACTTTTTTCGCCAATTGAACTACCGGTAGGAATTATTATGGCGTTTATCGGCGCACCCTTTTTCCTGTACTTATTAAGGAGAGAATCCTAGATGACTATCTTATCAGCTGATGCCATAACCGTAAAATTAGGCGATAAGCTTATTATTAACAACCTAAGTATCTCTGTTGCGGCAGGAAAAATTTTGTCTATTGTCGGACCAAACGGATCAGGAAAAAGCACCTTATTAAAAGCATTATCACGCAATTTGAAGCCCAGTACTGGAACTATAAATTTATTTGGTGTTGATATCCAAAGTTATAGCGCCCAAAAGCTTGCCTGTCAAGTTGCTGTTTTACATCAAGCCGCACAAGCTCCGGGCGATTTAACAGTCCGTAATCTGGTCGAATACGGGCGTTTTCCATACCAAAAATGGTGGAAAACTAAAAATAAAGACGATGATGAGATTGTCGAGACAGCACTTATTGATACAGGATTAATTAAATTAGCGGACAGGCTGGTAAATTCTTTATCAGGCGGCGAACAGCAACGGGCATGGATTGCAATGACTCTGGCGCAACGACCACAGATATTATTGTTGGATGAACCAACAACCTATCTTGATGTTGCTCACCAATTGGAAATTATGGATTTAATTGCCGATTTAAACAAAAAACAAGGCATTACTATCGTTATGGTGCTCCACGATCTGAATCATGCAGCGCAATATTCAGATACTATCGCGGTTCTCCAGCAAGGAAAATTATATTCTCTAGGAAATCCGCAACAAATCATTACTCCAGTGATGCTCAGAGATATTTTCGGAGTAGCTGCCGATATTTGGTTGGCTGATGACGGTCGGTTGCTTTGTTTGGCCAAAAGTCGCATCACGGCCATGACGACGACAAAAACTGGGGGAGAAAATGCTTGAACTTGTAGGACTAACTAAGAAATACGGCGACAGAACAGCGCTAGCCGGAATAAATTTATCTGTTAATAACGGTGAAGTTTTCGGGCTTTTAGGACCTAACGGCGCCGGTAAAACCACCACAATCAGGTTGCTTACCATGTTATCGCAGCCTACTGCAGGAAGTATTGCCATAAATGGCTTGAGCTTATCCCATGATGGACGTCAGATTAAGGCGGTAATCGGGGTAGTACCGCAGCACCTTAATCTTGATAATGAATTAACCGCGCAAGAAAACTTAGAGCTGCATGGCAGATTACATGAAATTAATGCCCTTGAACGGAAAACAAGAATTGATGAATTGCTCGAATTTGTCGAGCTAAGCGACCGCAAAAATGATATCGTGCAGACATTCTCTGGTGGGATGAAACGCCGATTAATGATTGCCAGAGCACTGCTTCATCGACCTAAAATATTGTTTTTGGATGAACCCACAGTTGGACTTGATCCACAAGTTCGCCGCCGGATATGGGAGCTAGTTCGGCACTTGTCCGGCGAAGGACTAACCGTATTACTGACGACGCATTATATTGAAGAAGCTGAAGCACTCTGTCAACGGGTAGCGATTCTTGACAAAGGCAGCTTGATTGCCCTAGATTCGCCGCAGGCGCTTTGCCGTGGTCTTGGTGAATATGTAGTCGAGTGGGAGGGAGAGGAGCATCTAAATACCCGTTTCTTTCCTGAACGAAGCAAAGCTGCTCAATTTTGTAATTCATTAGCTGTAACAGCTACCATTCGGCGTTCTAATCTTGAAGATGTGTTTGTTGAACTTACTGGCCGAAAGGTTGTGGAACGGTGATTAGTCACATAGTAACAGTGTTTTGGCGAGACTGGATTGTGCTCAAGCGGCGGTTAACCAGATATATCCTGGCGCGAATGGTTTCACCGATATTATATTTGATTGCCTTTGGCTGGGGACTAGGCCGCAATATTACTATGACTACCGGAAGCTATTTAGATTATATTGTACCAGGAATTATTGCCCTTAATTCGATGAATATTTGCTTTGCTGCCCTAGGTACGCCAGTTAATATGAGCAGGCTATACCATAAAACATTAGAAGAATATTTGCTTGCACCAATTAATGCATTTTCGTACGTGGTAGGAAAAGTTCTTGCCGGAGTAATGCGGGGATTGATTTCTTCAGTAATTATTATTTTTTTTGCTTACCTTTTTGGCGCACAATTAAAAATAAATGCTTGGTTTCTTTTGGCGCTATTCATGAACTGTGCTGTTTTTGCCGCATTAGGGTTGGTGGCGGCACTGTTTATGAATTCGCATGAAGAAATGAGTAATTTTAATACATATGTACTTACTCCAATGTCATTCTTATGTGCAACATTTTTCGCGCCAAGTCAATTGCCTGCTTTTCTGTACTGGATAATAGAAATACTGCCGCTTACCCATGCCAGTTATGCGCTTAGACAAAGCAGCTTGACTGGAGAGATTCCAGGACTCTCACTGATTGTATTAGCAGTGTACCTAAGTTCTTTATTATGGATAGGCGTTAGAAAAATGCAGCAATTGCAGGATTAATAATATTGCATAGTAGGGCAGGAGGGGATAAGGTGTCAATGAGCCAAGGCTTAATTATTGTTCATACCGGAAATGGCAAAGGTAAAACGACTGCGGCCTTAGGAATGGGACTTAGAGCTTGGGGACAGGGCCTTAAAATTCAGGTTATCCAATTTATAAAAGGCAATTGCAAATATGGAGAATTAGATGCTGTCGAAGAACTAGGTCCAAGCTTTGTAATAAGACAAATGGGTAATGGATTCGTAAATAATTGTAACGATGATAATATCATGGAAACCCATCGTCTTGCTGCTGAAGAAGCGCTAAATAGCGCTAAAAACGAAATTCTGTCCGGAAACTGGGATATGATTATTTTAGATGAAATTAATTATGCAATAAGTTTTGGGCTGATACCTTTAGATGCGGTCTTAGCCGTATTAGAAAAAAAGCCGGCTTCATTACATATTGTGCTCACCGGACGTGACGCAAAGCCAGAGATTATTGAACTAGCTGATTTAGTTACCGAAATGAAAGAAATTAAACATCCCTATAAAAAAGGTATATCCGCACAAGTCGGGATAGAATTTTAGTATAATACGAAAGGAGCAATGTCTTATTACAAAAAGTACCTTGACATCGGTATTGTGCGTAGCAAGGGCTGTCGCATAATTTAAATATGAGGATAGGTCCTTGCGTAATCCTATTTTTTGATTATATAGGAGGCGCACAATGGGCTATAAAAATGCAATTTGTGTATTGCCAGACAATTTGATTGCGGCAATACAGCAACATATAGACGGAGAATATCTTTATATCCCTCGGAAAATCGAGAATAAAAAGGTATGGGGAGAACTTAAAAATAGCAGACAACTATATGCCGAGCGAAACGCTGCTATTTTCAAAGATTATAAATGCGGCATGACTGTTGAGAAACTGGCGAACAAATATTATTTATCCCCCAAAACGGTCTATAAGATATTGTCCATGATGAAGAATAATAAATGA
>JAGGAC010000103.1 GCA_017889635.1 Bacillota bacterium
CTTATTTGGCACTGCAACTGTCAAAGCCCAGCACTTTACTAACTTCGGTAAAGATCATAGTACGGCGGGCGGCTCTCTTGCCGATGCGTCCATTGTGAAAGTATTAAACCCTATGAACTACATTGGTACCGAAGGAACCACTACCGCTCATTACTGGAGAATTCGCCACGGCGCAGTGGATAGAGACACCTCCCTCGCGATTCCAGTCATTCTAGCTACCACATTGGAAAACAAAGGTTTCGACGTTGACTTTGCATTGCCGTGGGGGCGGCCACACAGTGGAGATTACGACCTAGATGAGCTCTTTGCCTGGGCCGACAATATCTGCGTCTCTCATCAAGGAGACCAACACAGTTCAGTGAACTGACCAAACAAAAAGATAAGTAAAATTTATGAATTCAAATCCCCATTTGGTCAGAGGAAAATATCCTAAATAAGGATTGTACTCTCTTGGTATTGTAATATAGTTCGACATATTTAAAGATTTCATACTGAGCTTGTTCAGGTGTTTTAAAATGAGCATCCTGAATAAGCTTCCTTTTTATTGTTCTATAATCCTCAACTTAAATATTTTCTAGAAAAGAACTAAAGTACAACTTGTTGAATCGATTCTGTTTAATTATACTAAAAAGGAGATCATTCCTTCATGGATATAGAGCAGTTAAAGTACTTTTTGACGGTTTCCCGATACCATAATATGACGCTAGCAGCAGATCACCTCTATATTTCGCAATCCTCCTTATCGAAACATATCCTCCAATTAGAGGACGAGATTGGTCTAAAACTCTTTGATAGAAATGAGCGCACATTGCGCCTGAATTCTGCCGGTCATGAATTTATCAGCTTTGCCGAAGAAATCATAGCTAAGCACAGCGCGATAATGAGTAAAATGCAGCAATATCGGCGGACCTATGATGGCCACCTGATCCTTGGCTCAATCCCAATTATGAGTCAGTATGACATTCATCGCGCTATTGCCGCTTTTGCAAAAGAATATCCGGACATTACGATTCAGACCTATGAAGAAAATGGCGACCATATCCTAAAAATGCTCGCCGACGAACAGCTTGATCTGGCTATCGTGCGAACAGCAACCTTGTCCAGCAACGCTTATAAAGTAATACCGCTTGCCGATGACGAAATGGTATTGGTCACGAATAAGACTCATCCCTTAGCCACAAAAAAGCCGCTTCCTCTCAAGGAAGCGGTCAATGAATCATTTATCCTATTGGATTCAGGCAAGGGATTATATGACTTGTGCTTATCCGCTTGCGCCAAAGCAGGGTTTTCGCCTTCAATCCGGTACCAGCACACGCGCATTGAAACCATCATTGGCTTTGTCGCGGAAAATATCGGCGTATCTTTGTTAATGAAAAAGGTGATCAGTTTTTTCCAGCATCCCGACATCGTATGTATAGAACTGCAGGAGCCGATAAAAAGCACTGTCGCGCTCGTCTTCCCTCACGGAAAAAAACTATCACCAAGCGCGAATTTGTTCCGTAATTTTCTCATAAATTGGTTTAAGAAATAGCTTGGATAAACTCGTCGCACCACTCGTCGACCATACTACGGATCGTTTCGATTTCCGTTTTGCAGATATCATCCAAATGTATGCCGCACAGGACAACCACGTTTGTCCCGATGCTTCGGGAAATGCGCGCTGCGACCCAGGATACGAGCTGGTCCTCCTTATGTCCTAAAAGTGTCAAAACAGAAACAGACGCGCTCATTTCCAACGGATTTTCCATACTCGCACAGCATTGAGCCAATGCGGCGGCTCCCAAGTGAGGAAGATCACCGCCACAAACAACGATACATAAATCATGCCCCATGGCTATAGCCGTAAATTTAATTATTATTCTCCCGTCAGACTTGATCGTAGGTGTGATTTTTCCCCATTTCGTTACATCCATCGCTGAAACCCCGTCGTTTCAATCTGAAACGCATCTGTAATTTTCCCAACAATATGTCTTGTCATATCATCAATGCTGGCTGGCTTGTTGTAATAAGTCAGCATGGGCGGCAATATCCTAACCCCGTGGCGCGCCAAAGTGAGCATATTGCCAAGATGTATCGGACTGAGAGGCGTTTCTCGCGCCACCAGAACCAGCTTGCGCCCCTCCTTGATGGTGACATCGGCAGCTCGCAGCAGCAGGTTCTGAGAAAAACCGTTTGCGATGCCGGAAACCGTTTTCATGCTGCAAGGTACAACAACCATTCCCTCCGTCCGAAATGTCCCACTGGCTATACTGGCACCTATGTCATTCAGTGAATAGCACTTCGTAGCCAGAGCCTCTATTTCCATTCCAGAGAGCGACGTTTCTTGCTCAATTGTTTTTTGCGCGCCATTTGTGATGACCAGATGAGTTTCCCAGTCTGGCCTTTTTTTCATTTCTTTCAGCAAGCCAACTGCAATCGGGATGCCGCTCGCACCGCTCATGCCAATGACCAGCCGTTTGACGAAGTTCTCGCTCCTATGCAGACAAAACCCTTCCTTCCTAAACTTTGATTTACCGAGTATCGAAAGGAGTCCTCATCATAGACCCACTCATGAATATTATTGAACGGAAGCAACTGGTAAAACCCGCTAGGGTTTAAATCAAACCGACAAATTTCCACCAGGGAATCTCAACGGCGAGTATGATGAAATAGACGACGACGGTCTGTGCCAACCCAAATTTTATAACCTCGGAATCTTTATATTGGCCGCCTTCCTCGCCGGTGCCAACAAGAATATTCAGGCTATGCATCGGCAATACCCAATGAATGCAGATAGCAGTATAAACTAACAAGGAACAGAACAGCGGGTTCCACCCCGCGGTAGCAGCATAAGCGATGATAGCAGGCGCGGTAATACCGAGAACAGCCATTAAACTCCCCATAACCATGTGAATGCAAATGGCAATTGTTGTGACAACTAAAGCAAATACGAAGGGGTTTGTTGGTACGTAACTCGGCAGTGCTACCGATGCAATCCACTGATTCATCCCCGTATGAGCGCCCACCGTCCCAATGGCCATAGCGGCAGTAAGAAACAAAAGCGTACCGATAGGAACAGTGTCCCAATTCTTAGGTTTGAGAACATCGCCAATTACCGGCATCGCCAATCCGCAAACTACGAGAGCACCTATCCAGCCAGGAACGATATGATGTATGGAGTCAGCAGCCCACAGCGCAACCCCAAGCACAATCCAAAAAAGCGTTTTCTTTTCGATTGTGGTTAAACTGCCCAACTCCATTAACTGTTGGCGAATAACTTCTTTGTCTAAATTAAAAGGCTTGCTTGGTTTGAATAGTTTAAGCTGCAGGCCACACATCAGTACATGAGCGATAAGTCCCGGCACTGCCATGTATTTGGCCCAATCCAGCCAACTCAGCATTTGACCGCCAAAAGAAGCTGCCAGAATGTTAAGAGTGCTGTCACCGGTAAGCAATACCATGGAGTTGGCGGTGGACCCCCCAAACACCGCTAATCCAATAATCGCCACATCTTCACGCGGCAGATCAGCAGCTTTAATGATAAAACCCATGACAGACATAATCAGAAAGCAACGGGGAAATGGATGAGGAATGAGAAAACTCAAAAAAAGCCCCAACACATAACAAGAGACAATAACACTAGTGAACGAATGCACGAATTTTAAAATAAATGTATACGCAATACGTTTGCCTAATCCCGAACTTTCGACTGCTGATGCAATCAGAAAACCGGCGATTACCAGATAAACCAAGTGGGTTTGCCATAAAGAAAAAACCACATTAGCCGGAGCTGTATTAGTAAGTACATAGGAAACAAGCATCAACAAAGATACATATCCTGGTTGGGCTACACCGGCTGCCCAGCATATGACTCCACCTAAACTAATAGCAAGACATTTTTGCCCTTCGACCGAAAGTCCTGCAAAATGTGAATTATAAATGATTATGGCTACAAGCACGCCTAACACTAAGCCAATAATGCGTTTGTATTTTGACATTAAAATTTCTCCTCGTACACGCGAATTTTTCATTAGCCTATTAATAATGAACGATACAATGATTTATTTTAGAAAATCATTGTACCCTATTCATTATTTTTACTAGAACTAGATTTTTTTAAAAAGTTCGGGAGCAAAACGCGCAGGATCTACATCCATAAATCTTGACCGAACAAATTTGTCTTTAAGATCAAACGGAACTGTGCAGTCAAAAATCGTCTTGCATGATAAGCCTTTCTCACGCAGTGCAGGGTTGAATTCCGGCGTTTGCGACGGATCAAGCGGATGACAACGAATTCTCGGGATGAAAATAGTGTCATCATCGCCCTGATAACGGGTGTTCAAGGCCCAAAGGACATCATTGCTGTCAAACAGATCAACATCTTCATCAACCAAAACTACATGTTTCAGCTCGGAAAAAGCCGCGAATGCCAGCAATGCTGCCTGACGTTGCCTTCCTTCGTCGCTGGGGACGCTCTTCTTGAATTGAAGCACTGCCATCATTTTGCCACCGCCGGAAGCATGAGCGTAAACGTTCAGCAAGCGCCCAGGCATTGCTCTTTCGACCATGTCAAGGATGCTGGCTTCTGTCGGGATACCTGCCATGCTGACATGTTCTTCGCTTGGTCCGATGCAGGTTTGCATAATCGGATTTTTACGATGGGTTACCGCTTTTACCTTTATAACATTAAGAGCTGGCGCAGCCGGTCCAGTATACCCCGGAAACTCAGGCATAGCCTTGCCGGTATTGGTGTTTATATCTTCGCGCATTCTTGTATTGGGCAACAATTCGCCTTCGATGACGTATTCCGCATTGGCAATTGCTTTTTCATTGATCGTGAGACAAGATACTAGCTCAACCGCTTTATTGCGGAGAGCGCCAGCAATACTTAATTCATTAAAGCCTATAGGTGTTGTTGGTGGTTCAAAACCGGCTCCAACGGCAATGGCGGGATCTACGCCGATGCTAATAGAAATGGGGAGCGGCTTGCCAGCCTTTTCGGCCTTGTCAAAAAAGGAACCAATATGACGTGCACCGGGTGTAATCCACATTGACAAAGTATCTTTGTCTTGGATGCACAAACGATGAATGGTTATGTCTGATTCATGTGTTTCTGGATCTGACGCGTAGCACAAACCAAAAGTGATATAAGGGCCAGCGTCTTCCGGTGTATTAGTCGGCGCCGGAACCAATTTTCTCAAATCAAAATCCTTATCTGTGGCAAAGTGTTTGACTTCTTGGCAAACAGCATCTTTCTGTGGAATTTCAATTGGGAGGATTGCTTTGGCTACCGCGTCTTTGAGTACAAAACCAAGCCGTTTTGGATCTTCACCCAACATGAGCCCAACCCGTTCGCGGCTGGCCAAAACACCGATTACCACTTTAGCTTCGGGATGCCCTTTTACCTTATTAAACATCATTGCCGGTCCCTTCCGAGTTGGCCGTTGCACTGTTCCACCAGCGCCAACATGACGATAAACCCCCGCCAATTCAGCGTGCGGATCAACTGGTTCATTTGTTTCAAGGTACTGTCCAGGTATCTTTTTCAGTAATTCAAGAGCAGTACGTAAATCATTAACTTGTACATCTGACATAGAATACATTCCTCCTTAAGTTTTATAGATTTAATTATAAATAATGTCTAATTTATAAATCAATTCAGAAATGGACTAGCTTTATTCCGAAATAATATGTATTTCCATTTTTCATCACCATAAAAAAGAATGCCTCTAACGCCTAAATTAATATTATATACCCCACTAATATCGGATGGCGTAGAACAAAAATGAACATTCCAGCTAACAAACATGGTCGTTTATGTGAGGACTGTTAAAAATGATAGAATTAAATGATCGGGAAACTAAAATTGCTTATGCTCTAAAATCTTGACCAGAAAAATAAGCGACCCAGCCGCAGCGAAAACATTAAATAAAGCTTTAGGCATCCCCCCACTCCTTTAACAAGAATTTTGATCCAACGCCGATTTATAATTCGTGGACACATTTGACTCCCTTCCCCTCGCTATATACCATTTTCGAACACCCCCACCTTAATGTGCATGATACTATCCTTCTTCTGCATTGATTTCCCATCATCCCTAAAAGGTTCAGAACGTAGTAGCGATTATTGATGTATTTAATTCTAAACGTTTTTATAGAGAAATCTGTTTCCTGCATCTTCAACCCCCCCTTAGTAAACTACAGTCATAAAAATGTCACTTTTATAACTGTCAAGCATGATAAAATATATTAAGCGAGAGATTCCCTTTTATGGGAATCTCTCGCTTAATATATACACAGACATAAAACGATTGAAGAACCAAGCTGCCTGTTGTGAGAGATCGAGGCTAATCTCACCTATCTGCTCGATTCATAGTGGAGGTGATAAAAATGTAAGTCAATACCTCCTTTCAACCGTGAGCTCAAAAAAATCTTAATGTTAATTAAGAAGAGGAGGAAAAAAATGTCTTTTAAAAACCAGTCGGCAACCAGTGAATACAGCCTGGAGTTTGACCCCAGCAACTATACCGAGACTGCCGTGACGGTGAATAGCAAAACCGTTATCTACCGCGCCTATGAAGGCATCGTCTATGTAAAATATCCTGTAGACACCACCTATCAGATCATGAATATTTATGTTCCTGTAGAATATTACGAAGAGGGTCAATCCATTGGCAATTACAATGCCAGCATAGACATGAGTGGTGATCCAAACGGAGCACTCCTTGCTTTGTCAAAAGGCTATGTGGTAGCAGCACCAGGTGCACGCGGCCGTACTACGCAAGCGGATAACAGCTTATACACTGGTAAAGCACCAGCCTGCATCGTGGACCTCAAGGCCGCAGTCCGCTATCTGCGCTATAACAAAAATCTCATACCTGGAGACACGGAAAAGATCGTCTCCTGCGGCACCAGTGCAGGTGGCGCAGCTTCATCGCTTATTGCCGCTACCGGCAATAACAAGGATTATGAGCCTTATCTAAAGGTAATCGGTGCAGCCAATGAGCGCGACGACGTCTTTGCCGCCCAATGCTACTGCCCAATCACAAATCTGGATCACGCAGACATAGCCTATGAATGGCTGTTCAACGGTATAAACGAATATAACGGTAGCACAATGACGGACAATCAGATCACAATTTCTTCTCAGTTGAAATCTCTGTTCCCCGCCTATGTGAATTCTCTTGGACTTGTTAAAGGAACTGAGCTAACACTGGATGCGGACGGTGACGGTACCTTTAAAGACTACGTTAAATCCTTCCTAATAATGTCTGCGCAAAAAGCTTTGGATGATAATACGGATCTGTCCGCACTAACTTGGATAACAATAACCGACGGAACCGTCACAGACATCGATTTCAGTGAATACGCCGGGTATGCCACCAGACTTAAGGCTGCCCCCGCCTTTGACGGTTTGGACTTAAGTCACGCCGAAAATGGTCTGTTCGGATCTGTAACTATTAATGCTAAGCACTTTACGCAGTTCGGAATGGAAAATAGTACGGTAGACAGTTTCCTTGCAGACGAACATATCGTAAAGATGCTCAACCCCATGAACTACATCGGTGCCCAAGAGACGGACACCGCGCGGTATTGGCGTATCCGTCACGGAGCTGTTGATAGAGATACCGCCCTCGCCATCCCCGTCATTTTGGCCACAAAGCTAGATAACGAGGGCTTTAATGTTGACTTCGCGATACCCTGGGGGCAAGGACATGGTGGAGATTACGATCTGGACGAGCTCTTTACCTGGATCGACAACGTCTGCACTCCCCAGCCTGGTAACCACTAAAGCGCCAGCGAACAAACCTCCAAATTTGCTTTTGACACGGATCAGACAGCGGCCCATATTGGGCCGCTGCCCGGTCAAGAGAGAAATTCATTCCAAAGATAATATCCTAAAGGTCCCTAAAATACCAAATAAAGTGTGTAAGCTTAAAAAAACTTACACACTTTATTTGGTATTTTAAATCCGTCTCTTTTATCATTTTTTTGTTATGCTTTAAAACGGTATCCAACACCCCAGACAGTTTGGATATAGCGCGGATTTGTTGGATCTTCTTCGATTTTTTCCCGGAGTCGATTAATATGAACTGTCACCGTAGTATTATCCCCCATGGCTTCAAGCCCCCAAATACGTTCGTAAAGAGTTTCACGGTTAAATACGATGTCAGCGTTTGTCACCAAAAATAATAATAGCTCATATTCTTTATTCTTCAATTCCCGTTCCTGCCCTGCCACATAGACGCGATGGGATTTAGTATGGATACAAATAGGACCAATGTTTATTTCCCCGGACATTTCCTTACCATTTTTCTTAAGCCGCTGATATTGCGCTATGTTTGATTTAACACGCGCAACCAGCACGCTCGGAGAAAATGGTTTTTCAATATAATCGTCTGCACCCATTCCCAGACCGCGTATCTTGTCGATATCCTCCTGTAAGGCAGTAATCATCAGGATGGGAATATCCAAGTGCTTCCGCAACTCTCGGCAAACCGAAAATCCATCCATTCCCGGCAACATCAAGTCCAATAGAATTAAATCAAAGTTACCCTGCAGCGCTTTTTCTATCCCGGAAAGTCCGTCTGGTGCAATCTCAACCGTAAATTGATCAATTTCTAAATAGTCCCGTTCGATCATAGCAATAGCATTATCATCTTCAATAATTAAAATTCTGCTCATACTTTCTTCTCCTGTATTGGCAATTTCACTTCAATAATTAGTCCCCCCATTTCTCCATTTCTTGCCATAATCGAACCACCCATTTGACTAACTATTTTTAATACAATAGCAAGACCTAGACCGCTACCTTTCTGGGGATTTTGGCGGGCAGGATCACTTCGATAAAACGCATCAAAAATCCGCGAAAGAGATTCTTTCGGTACTCCGGGACCGTCATCCGCCAACGTTACTATTGCATAAGAACTCTCTATGTTCAAGGAAATAGTAACGTGGCCTACCACCTTATCCTTATATTTCAAACTGTTATCCAAAATATTGACCAGAATACGGCGAAGAGAATTAGGATCGGCAAACACTGCGACAGATGATAAATTTTGAACTGTTATTTCCAATCCTTTTTCTTTATATTCCAAACTAAACGCATGAATAAAATTCTTGATCTCTTCTGCTAAATTCAACACTTCCGGATGGTCTAAACTTTCGCCAATCTCCATTTTGGAAAATAGGAAAATTTTTGCCACCATTTGATCTATATCTATGGTTTTTGTTTTGATTGTTTCTAGATAAATGCTCTGCGCCTCCGGCGTTTTGGCAACCCCGTCCAATAGCCCTTCCACATAAGCGCGTATAGAAGTCAGCGGTGAACGTAAATCATGGGAAATCCCGGCTAATAATTCTTTGCGGCTTACCTCCTGCCGTTGCAATAAATCTACGGATTGCTTAAGGCGTACCGCCATATCATTGAAATCTTCACAAACTGTTGCAAACTCATCGTTTTGATCATATTTAATGCAATACTCTAAATTTCCATCTCGTATCTGCCGCACCCCATTCGTTAGAATATCCAGGGGCTGTTTAATTTTCTGAAAGACAAACTTAATCAAAAACTTGTTTGTAAGAAAAACGGAAAGGCAAATACCCAAAATTAGAATTACTCCGCACAATATCAGCGCTTTATGCCGTAAATGAGGAGACTCTTCTGCCTGTCGACCAAAAATGCTTATGTTATATAACATTCCTTTAATTTCTGTCTGATGAGCATAATAATTATATCCATTACTAGATACTATTCCTTCCCCATCTAACGCCATCATAGCCGCGAACAGCTTTGGATCATTTACTTCCATTTCCGTACCAAAATGATATCGCTCCACGCCTGATATGCTAATAGTCAAAGAAAGCGAACTTTGATCCAATAGTTTCTCCAGAAGTTTAATTGGTTTGGCTTGTTCATTTGAGTCTGTTGTATTCAAAAAGTCCTCTGTTATAGATGAAATCTTTTGACTTGCATTATAAAAAGGTGGCGAATCCTTCAGGACAAGGCCGGTACCATTTATCATAGTCAGCCAAACAATTTCAAGGCAGGCAACAGCGATAATAGCTGAAATTACCACCGGCACAATAATCATGAGCGTATTGGAAATATAAAGCCTTTCCTTTATTGTCATGACATCCCTCAATTCTTTCATTTGTATTTAGTATAGCATAAAGCCGTAATAAAAAAACGGGTTAGAAATCTAACCTAGCAAGCTAGATAACCACTCCGTTTAAAACTAAAATATCTATTGATGTGTTTGTAAGCCCTCCACCACATGCTTATTATTAGAACTGATGTCTTCAACTGTCAGATAGCCAACTAAAGCAATGATAATAATCGTCAATACAAGGCTTATAGGGCCATTACCTAATCCGAGGCATCCTTCAGTAGGAATCCAGAGCCAATCCGTAAAGGAAGCACCTAACGGGCGCGTCATTATATAAGCAAACCAGAATGCGAAAATCTCATTCATACCAAACCATCGATAACATATAGCCGGAATGGCAATTAAAATAGCAAATAAGATTCCAGAAGGAAAGAATCCCAATTGTAGTATGACTGCAGTAAAATCTCCTAATGCAGTGCCAAGCGCAAAGGTATCCATTACAGTTAACCAGTAAAAAACTTCACGACGACGGGTGGAAATGTTGCTTACAGATAGATTCTTCTCCATCGCATACCAAGCAATAAAAATAATAACCTGTGCTATTACAAAACCAGCCGTTGAAACGATGAGAGGAATTTCCAATTCCTGATCCAAGATATCCGCAAACATCGTACCAAAGATGCTAACCATAACAACAGTTAACCAGTAGATCCATGGCACATATCGGCGTGCTGAAAACTGTAGCACCAATGCAATTGCCAGACCAATTCCCACGAGCGCTGCTGCTATTGGAAATGTTAGAGTACTATCTAAAAAGTCAGCAAATACCTCTCCCATTCCCGTGGTTAATACTTTGATAATCCAGAATATAATTGTTATTTGTGGTAGTTTGCTAATAATTTGCTGTCTTTGACTTGTATGGACCGATAAAGATTCATTCATTTTATTTCCTCCAACGTTTATATTTATTTACTTGTTTTACAAGATTTATAATAATCCATAAAAATTTACTTAGTATAAACTAAATATAAACTAAATATAAACTAATCTACGATCTATCATTTCAGAGGAAATTTTTATGGATTATTATGAAGAAAAGACATTCATTAAGTTTGATAGGTTAGCATTTTGTGACAGGTGCTATTATAACTAGTGATTTCTGACGTTTTCTAAAATCCACATTTTTTGATCACTGATTAATAACTACAATAAAAAACCTAGTAACTACGGCAGTTACTAGGCTAGAACTCTGTGACATTAGTTTTAAAACTTACAACACTTTATTGTAGCGTTGTAAAAAAGTTTGGGCATAACTATACCTTGGGCAAATACG
>JAGGAC010000040.1 GCA_017889635.1 Bacillota bacterium
GACCACTGACGTTACCGGAGTAGTAAACCTGCCTGAAGGTGTAGAAATGGTAATGCCTGGCGACAACATTCAAATGTCGATCGAGCTTATTACTCCGATCGCTATTGAAGAAGGTCTGCGTTTCGCTATTCGTGAAGGCGGCCGTACTGTTGGTGCTGGCGTTGTAACTGCTATTAACGAATAAACCTAAATTAAATATCTAATTTGGTAGGGTGGGGCGGCGACCAGTCGCCCCTATCCAAATGAAAGTGTGCCTGACGCGATGACATGGAAGGTTGCCTTGGAAAAAGGGGAAATTTCCATGGAGAATGTCCAGTTCAAGAAACCGGGCGATAAGGAGGAAATAGTATGGCTAAGCAACAAAAAATCAGGATCCGTTTAAAAGCATATGATCATAAAGCACTGGATCAGAGCGCGGTTAAAATTGTCGACACAGCAAAGAGGACGGGGGCTTTCGTTTCCGGGCCGATTCCGCTTCCTACAGAAAAAAACATTTTCACTATCTTGCGTTCACCCCATGTCAATAAGGATTCCCGTGAACAATTCGAAATGCGCACTCATAAGCGCCTTATTGACATCATTGAGCCGACACCAAAAACGGTTGACGCGCTAATGCGCCTTGACTTGCCGGCCGGTGTGGATATTGAGATCAAGCTGTAAGAGGAGGTGGCGGTAATGGCTAAAGGAATTTTAGGAAAAAAACTCGGGATGACGCAAATTTTTACCCCACAGGGCGAGGTTGTACCTGTCACGGTTGTAGAATCCGACTCGAGTGTTGTGCTTCAAAATAAGACGGTTGAAAGCGACGGCTATAATGCGGTGCAGCTGGGGTTTGGCACTGTTCAAGATAGAAAGGTTACCAAGCCGATGAAAGGCCATTTTGCCAAGGCAGGCGCTAAACCGGTTAAGTTTATTCGCGAACTCAGACTGGCTGGTGCGCCGGAATATAATGTGGGCGATACCATCGGAGTAGATGTGTTTGCTGAAGGTGAAATAGTCGACATATCAGGAACCGCTAAAGGTAAGGGGTTTGCCGGCGGAATTAAACGTCATCATTTCAAACGTGGACCAATGGCTCATGGTTCCAAATCCCATCGTGAACCCGGTACTATAGGCTCGCGTATGAGCGGTGGTGGCGGTAAAGTCTTTAAAGGTAAAAAACTTCCTGGTCGGATGGGCGGACATAAAGTTACTGTACAGCGCCTCACGGTAGTGAAAGTAGATGCTGCGCGTAACCTTATTTTGATCAAAGGCGCTGTTCCTGGACCAAAGGGCGGTTTTGTGGTTATAAGAGACACAGTAAAACCGATGAAATGATCCGAATTCCGGACCGTGAAAGGAGGATGTGCATATGCCAAAAGTAGCAGTGTATGATATCACCGGTGCTGAAACCGGTGAAATTGAGTTAAACGATAATGTATTTGGAGCAGAGGTCAACGAAGCTGTGTTGCATCAGGCTGTTGTTATGCAGCTTGCCAGCCAGCGTTTGGGTACTGCGGCTACCAAAACCAGAGGTATGGTGCGAGGCGGAGGCAAAAAGCCTTGGAGACAAAAAGGAACTGGTCGGGCACGGGCTGGTACTATTCGTTCGCCACTATGGGTGGGCGGAGGTACTGTTTTTGGGCCTCAACCACGTAGCTATGCTTTTTCCATGCCGCGTAAAGCGCGCCGTCTTGCAATTAAATCGGCTTTGTCCGCAAAAGTATTGGCCGGTGAGCTCTTGGTAATGGAGGATATTAGTTTTAGTGAGCCTAAAACTAAAAGTGTTGTTACTATGCTTGACAACCTGAAGGTTGGAGGCGAAAAGACTTTGATTATTACCGCCGATGTGAGTGACAATGTGGATAAGTCGTCACGAAACATTCCTGGTGTTAAGAGCATTACTTCGCAGGGCCTTAATGTTTATGATATTTTATATCATGGCAAGGTTCTTATCACCAAAGATGCGGTAAGCAAGATAGAGGAGGTGTTGGCATAATGTCAAACCCGCGCGATATTTTAATTCGCCCTCTGATTACTGAGAAAACTACTAGTATGATGCAAGACAATAAATATACTTTTGTTGTGCCGCTTACGGCCAATAAAATCGAGATCCGTCAAGCTGTTGAACAGGTTTTCAAAGTGAAGGTGCTTGACGTAAATACTATCAGGGTATTAGGAAAATTTAAACGGATGGGAAAAACTCAGGGCAAACGCTCGGATTATAAAAAAGCCATCGTAAAGCTGGCTCCGGGCCAAAGCATCGAGTTCTTCGAAGGATTATAATACAGCTGAAGGAGGGACACCAATGGCAGTAAAAAACTTTAAACCATACGCGCCTGGTCGACGGTTTATGACGGTAGCTAGTTTCGATGAAATTACTACCAATAGGCCGGAACGCTCTCTTACCGAACGGCTGATAAAGCACGGCGGACGTAACCAGCAAGGCCGGCTGACTGTTCGGCACCAGGGCGGTGGGCACAAGCGCCTTTATAGAATTATCGATTTTAAGCGTAATAAAGACGGAATTCCAGCAACTGTAGCGACGATTGAATATGATCCGAACCGCAGTTCAAGGATTGCACTACTGAATTATGCTGACGGTGAGAAACGCTACATTCTTGCTCCAAACGGGCTGAAGGTTGGCGATCAGGTCACTAGCGGGCCGGAAGCTGATATTAAGGTTGGCAATGCGTTGCCAATAAAGAATATCCCCGTTGGTACCCAACTGCATAATATTGAACTAAAAATTGGCAAGGGTGGACAGATGGTGCGCAGCGCTGGAGCTTCTGCTCAGCTTATGGCAAAAGAGGGTGACCATGCGCTTTTGCGGTTGCCTTCAGGCGAACTTCGTAAGGTGCATGTGAATTGCAAAGCCACTATTGGTCAAGTCGGAAATCTTGAACATGAAAATATCACTATCGGTAAAGCTGGTCGGTCGCGTTGGTTGGGAATTCGTCCCGCTAACCGCGGTGTGGCAATGAACCCAATCGATCATCCGCATGGTGGTGGTGAAGGCCGGTCGCCTATCGGACGCAAGCATCCGGTTACTAAGTGGGGTAAACATGCGCGCGGCGCTAAGACCCGTCGGAAGCAGGCTTCTGATAAGCTTATTGTAAAAAGAAGGACGAAATAAGGGATAGAGAAAGGAGGCCTGTAAGGTGTCCAGATCGATAAAAAAGGGACCGTATGTTCATGAGAGCCTGCTTAAAAAAGTAGAAGTCATGAACTCTAAGAACGAAAAGAAAGTGGTGAAGACGTGGTCACGTTCTTCCACCATTCTACCCAGCTTTGTCGGCCATACTATCGCTGTGCATGACGGACGTAAGCACGTTCCGGTATATATTACTGAAGATATGGTGGGACATAAACTGGGCGAGTTTGCACCGACCCGTACCTACAAAGGACATGGCGGTTCGGAAAGGTCTACATCGTTAAGATAGCCGAGAGGAGGTTCGGATATGGAAGCTAAGGCAGTTGCGAGATATGTGCGGATTGCACCGCGCAAAGTACGCATTGTTATTGACCTAATTCGCGGAAAAAACATAGGCGAAGCATTAGCTATTTTGAAGTTTACGCCTAAAGCCGCGTCAGAAGTAGTAGAAAAAGTGCTGAGATCAGCGGTTGCTAATGCCGAGCACAATTATGATATGAATTCGGATAAATTATATGTTGCCGCCGCATATGCGGATCAAGGGCCTACATTGAAACGCATACATCCACGTTCGAGAGGGCAGGCATTCAAGATTTTAAAACGTAGCAGTCACGTAACGCTAGTTGTAAAAGAAAGATAACGGCGAAGGAGGGAAAGACGTGGGTCAAAAAGTTAATCCGCATGGTCTTCGAATCGGCATAATTAAAACTTGGGACGCTAAATGGTTCGCTGATAAAGACTATGCCAAAAATCTTCACGAAGATATTAAGATTCGTAAGTTTGTCAAAGCCAAATTGTTCGCCGCAGGGATATCACGCGTTGAGATTGAACGCGCTGCAAATCGTGTTAAAATTACTATTCATACTGCAAAACCCGGTATGGTTATAGGTCGGGGCGGTTCAGGTATCGAAACACTCAAAAGCGACCTTAAAAAGCTTACAGACAAGGCGATTGACGTAAGTATCGCTGAAGTAAAGCAAGCTGAACTTGATGCAACTCTTGTGGCGGAGAATGTTGCTGCTCAACTTGAACGCCGGATTGCTTTTCGACGGGCGATGAAGCAGTCAGTTGGTCGTACCATGCGTATGGGTGCTAAAGGAATTAAGATAATGGTTGGTGGCCGATTAGGCGGCGCTGAAATCGCACGTACGGAAAGTACTCGCGAAGGCAGTATTCCGCTTCATACTTTAAGAGCTGATATCGACTATGGCACTGCTGAAGCTCACACTACCTATGGCCTTATTGGTGTAAAGGTTTGGATTTATAAAGGCGAAGTGTTGCCTGAAGCTAAGAAGAGTGTTGACAAGAAAGACGCTGCCGTCGCTGTTGAAGGGAGCGAGGATTAATGCTTATACCGAAACGGGTAAAACACCGTAAGCAATTTCGCGGTCGTATGAAAGGAAAAGCTTTAAGAGGAAATACTGTGAGCCATGGTGAATATGGGCTAGCAGCTCTTGAGCCAGCTTGGATTACTAATCGCCAAATCGAAGCTGCCCGTATCGCTATGACCCGTTATATTAAGAGGGGTGGCCAGGTTTGGATCAAGATATTTCCTGATAAACCTATTACTGCTAAGCCGGCTGAAACCCGTATGGGTAGTGGTAAAGGATCGCCTGAGTACTGGGTAGCAGTAGTAAAACCAGGCAGGGTAATGTTCGAACTGGCCGGGGTACCGGAAGAAATAGCAAAAGAAGCTATGCGTCTTGCGGCCCATAAACTACCGATAAAAACTAAGTTTGTAAAACGTGATGATATGCCGAAAGTTCAGGAAGAAGTGGGTGAAGCAGATGAAGGTTAAAGACATCCGCGACATGAGCGCTGCCGAACTTGATCAGAAAATTTCCGGACTGAAGGAAGAGTTGTTTAACCTTAGGTTTCAGCTTGCTACCGGTCAGCTGGAAAATCCGATGCGGATAAAAGAGGTCAAGAAGTCTATCGCCCGCATTAAGACTATTCAGCGTGAACGTGAAGTGCAGGAAGCAAAACAGGCTTAATAATAGCTTGACGCCATGATGAGTATGTTTGATAAAGCGTAAGCCGGAAGGAGGGCTGGTAAAAAGTGACTGAGAGAAATGAACGTAAAGTAAGGATTGGCAAGGTTGTCAGCGACAAGATGCAAAAGACAGTTGTTGTTGCTGTGGAGCGTTTGGAGCGGCATCCGCTTTACAATAAGTCGGTAAAGCTAACTGATCGGTTTAAAGCTCATGATGAAAACAATGATAGTCATGAGGGAGATACAGTAAAAATAATGGAAACCAGGCCGCTATCTAAAGATAAACGCTGGCGCGTTGTGGAAGTTTTAGAAAGAGCCAAGTAAATGGTTCAAGAACGGCTTTCAATTCTCTGTATGAGAAGGAGGGATAAACGATGATCCAACAAGAGACTATCCTAAATGTTGCTGATAATACCGGAGCTAAGCAGGTCCTATGTATCAGAGTACTGGGCGGTTCGTACCGTCGGTATGCCAATATTGGTGATGTTATAGTTGCTGCTGTTAAAGACGCCAGCCCCGGTGGCGTTGTTAAAAAAGGCGATGTAGTAAAAGCGGTTGTTGTTCGTTCGCGTAAAGGCTTACGCCGCCCGGACGGTTCTTATATCCGTTTTGATGAAAATGCCGCGGTGATCATCAAGGAAGACAAGAGTCCGCGCGGTACGCGTATTTTTGGGCCAGTGGCTAGAGAACTGCGCGAAAAAGACTTTATGAAGATCATTTCGTTGGCACCGGAAGTAATGTTGTTGAAGGGGTCAATAAGGTGAAGCGTCATGCCAAGCCAACCCAAAGTAACCCGCAAGGCGGCATTTTGGTAAAAGAGGCTCCTTTGAGTTCCGCCAAAGCAATGTTGGTTTGTCCGGCCTGTGATAAGCCTACTCGCATTAAGAAATCGGCACTAGCAAGCGGTAAAATGGCGCGCACTTGTAAAAAATGCGGCGAAGTAATTGACAAAGACAAGTAATCACGCAGAAAGGAGGTAACAGTCTATGGCCAGAATGAAAGAAAAGTTTTTAAACGAAGTAGCTCCGGCTATGATGGAAAAGTTTAGCTATAAAAACGTAATGGAAATTCCTAAGATTGAAAAAGTGGTTATTAACATGGGCGTGGGCGAAGCGGTTGGAAATCCTAAGGTACTTGACGCTGCGGTAAATGATTTAATGATGATTGCCGGCCAACGCCCAATAGTAACTAGAGCGAAAAAGTCAATTGCATCCTTCAAAATTCGTGAAGGTATGGCAATCGGAACCAAAGTTACCCTGCGTGGTGAACGGATGTATCAGTTTCTTGATAAACTGCTTAATGTTGCGTTGCCGCGTGTTCGCGATTTTCGTGGTGTAAGTCCTCGTTCTTTTGACGGGCGTGGCAATTATACTTTGGGTATTAAAGAACAACTGATTTTTCCAGAAATTGAATACGATAAGGTGGATAAAATTCGCGGCATGGACATTGTCGTCGTTACCACCGCTAAAACAGACGAAGAGGCACGTGAACTGTTGAAGCTAATGGGTATGCCATTTAGCGCGTAAAAAGGAGGGAAACTTGTGGCCAAGAAGGCGCTGATTGAAAAATGGAAGGCTGAGCCTAAATTCAAGGTGCAACGTTATAATCGGTGTAAAATATGCGGCCGTCCGCATGGATATTTGCGTAAGTTTGAAATGTGCCGGATATGCTTCAGAAAGTTGAGCTATCAAGGTGCTATTCCCGGAGTAACTAAGGCTAGCTGGTAACAGAATTACCGAAAGGGGGGTATGTCTAATGGTAATGACCGATCCGATTGCCGATATGCTGACGCGTATTCGCAACGCTAACTCGGTTTATCATGATAAAGTTGAAATTCCTGCCTCCAAGATCAAGCAATCGATAGCTGATATCCTTAAAGTTGAAGGATTTATTAAAGATTATGAGACGATTGCTGATGGTAAGCAGGGTGTGCTTCGGGTAGGGTTAAAATACGGCTCTAACCGTGAGAAAGTTATCACCGGTATTAAGAGAATTTCCAAGCCGGGGCTAAGAGTTTATGCTAAAAATGATCAATTGCCGCGTGTACTTGGTGGTCTTGGTATAGCAATTATTTCGACTTCCAAGGGTATTATGAGCGACAAGCAGGCACGCAGAGAAGGTCTCGGCGGCGAAGTTATCGCTTATGTCTGGTAATAAGGTTTGACTAGGAGGTAGAAACATGTCGAGAATCGGTAGGATGCCGATTGCTGTTCCGGCAGGAGTAACTGTCGATATTGATGGCAATGTGGTGTCTGTAAAGGGGCCTAAAGGCGAACTAAGCCGAACCATTCCCAAAGACATGCTGGTTCAGGTAGAAGACAGTAAGGTTGTCGTTACGCGCCCTACTGATGAGAAAGAACATCGGGCAATGCATGGTTTGACTCGTACACTTATTGCCAATATGGTGACAGGTGTTTCACAGGGTTTCACTAAGACATTAGAAATTGCTGGAGTTGGATATCGTGCCGCTAAAGCAGGCAATAAGGTAAACCTGACACTTGGTTTTTCTCATCCGGTGGAGGTTGAGCCACCAAAAGGCTTGACACTGGATGTTCCTGCTCCGAACAAAATTGTTGTTTCGGGCATAGATAAAGAGGCTGTAGGAGCGATGGCTGCCAAAATTCGTTCTTATCGTGAGCCTGAACCGTATAAAGGAAAAGGTATTAAGTACGAAGGTGAAACTATTCGCCGTAAAGTTGGTAAAGCCGGCGGTAAAGGCAAGAAGTAAACTGCTAGAAAGGAGTGAATACCTTGCTGCGTAAGGGAAATAAAAATATGGCCAGACAGAAGCGCCATATCAGGTTGCGTAATAAGGTGGCCGGTACAGCTGAAAGACCGCGTCTCAATGTATTTCGTAGCTTGAACCATATGTACGCCCAGATTATTGATGATATGACTGGAACTACGCTTGTTGCGGCCAGCACTTTAGATAAAGATGTTCGGGAAGCGGTAGAGTACGGCGGTAACATTGGCGCAGCCCAAGCTGTTGGTGCAGCTGTTGCCAAGAAGGCGATTGAAAAGGGAATCAAACAAGTGGTTTTTGATCGCGGCGGTTATATATATCACGGCAGAGTTGCTGCGCTGGCTGAAGCAGCGCGACAAGCGGGCCTTGAATTTTAGAACAAAGGAGGGAAATCAATGGCCAGAATTGAATATTCGCATCTAGACCTGAAGGAAAAAGTGGTATTTATAAATCGGGTTGCTAAAGTAGTAAAAGGCGGTCGCCGGTTCTCTTTCAGCGCCCTGGTTGTTGTCGGCGATGGCAACGGCCATGTCGGCATGGGATTAGGTAAGGCTTCTGAAGTACCTGAAGCGATTCGCAAAGGCGTTGAAGATGCTAAGAAAAACCTGATCAATGTACCGCTTGTTGGCACAACCATTCCGCATCAGATTACAGGCATCTTCGGTGCTGGCAGAGTACTTTTGAAACCAGCTTCCGAAGGTACAGGCGTTATTGCAGGCGGGCCGGTTCGCGCTGTTCTTGAACTTGCTGGTATCCATGATATTCTCACCAAATCCCTTGGTTCATCTAACGCCAATAACATGGTTCGGGCTACTATAAAAGGCCTTGAACAGTTGAAGCGGGCGGAAAGAGTGGCCGAACTTCGCGGTAAAACTGTTCAGGAACTATTGGGCTAAGGAGGAGAGAAATTATGGCAAAGTTGAAGATTACTCTTACCCGGAGCCTGATTGGCAGACCGGAAGACCAGCGTGCCACTGTTAAGGCCTTGGGCTTAGGAAAAGTGAATAGCTCAATTGTCCAGGGTGATTCTCCAGCGATAAGAGGAATGATCCGTAAGGTAGAGCATCTTGTCACTGTGACAGAAGTTCAAGACTAGAAGGAGGTGCTACTATGAAATTGCATGAGTTAGCTCCGGCTCCCGGCTCTAAGAAGAAAAGCACCCGTGTAGGTAGAGGGCTTGGTTCGGGCTTGGGTAAAACATCTGGTAAAGGTCATAAAGGTCAGAATGCCCGCGCTGGTGGCGGCGTACGCCCTGGTTTTGAAGGCGGCCAGATGCCGATTTACCGTCGTCTGCCTAAACGTGGATTTTACAATAAATTTGCTAAAGAGTATACGGAAGTTAATATACGAGAACTAAACCGATTCGATAATGGTACGGTTGTTGATCCTGTACTCTTGGTTGAAGCTGGCGTAATCAAGAATGTGCGCGATGGCATTCGCATTCTTGGTTGCGGTGAATTAGAAAAGTCTTTAACCGTCAAAGCCAATGGGTTCAGCAAGTCGGCTGCAGATAAAATTGAAGCCGCTGGCGGTAAAGTTGAGGTGATCTAGGTGCTTTCAGCCCTGTCCAATGTACTCAAAATTACTGAGCTCAGGCAGAAGATCGTGTTTACCCTAGCTATGTTTCTGGTGTTTCGGGCCGGTACACATATTCCGGTGCCTGGGGTTAATGCCGCTGTTATTGAACAATTATTTACGTCCGGCAATCTTTTTGGCCTGATGGATCTGATTTCTGGCGGTGCACTAAGTAAGTTCTCAGTGTTTGCAATGAGTATTACCCCGTATATCAATGCTTCGATTATTATGCAGCTTTTGACTGTGGTTGTGCCGAAGCTTGAGCAGTGGTCCGGACGGAAAAAGATTACCCAGATTATCCGCTATGGCACGGTACTCTTGGGCTTCATTCAAGCAATCGGCATGGCTTTTGGTCTAAGATCGGCTATCATCAATCCTGGAATTGGATCTATCCTGCTTATTGCGTTAACGCTTACAGCAGGAACTACCTTCCTGATGTGGCTGGGTGAACAAATTACAGATAAGGGTATCGGTAACGGTATTTCGTTGATTATTTTTGCCGGCATTGTATCCAGGTTGCCGGACGGTATGTTGGTAATTTATGATTACCTGACTAAAGGAACCATTAATGCATTCAATTTAGTACTATTTCTAGTAATTGCTGTGGTAATGATTGTATTCGTTATTGCGATTCAACAAGGCCAGCGCAAAATACCTGTGCAGTATGCTAAAAGGGTGGTTGGGCGCAAGATGTACGGCGGCCATACCACACATATCCCGCTAAAAGTAAATCAGGCGGGCGTTATTCCGATAATCTTTGCGTCATCCGTGCTAATGTTTCCGGTAACCATGGCTCAGTTTATAAATATTGACTGGGTAAAAACAGTGGCAGAGTGGTTTGCGTGGGGAACAGCGTTAAATACAGCGCTGTATGTACTCCTTATTATCTTCTTCACGTATTTCTATACTGCGGTTACTTTGAATATATCGGATATGGCAGAGAATATGAAAAAATACGGCGGGTTCATACCAGGCCTTAGACCAGGCAAACCTACCGCTGATTATCTAGATCGCGTTATGACCCGTATCACTCTGGCTGGGGCTGTTTTTCTGGCCGTGATTGCGATAATGCCTAACTTGGTTGTATGGGGAACCGGCATTCAAGGGGTATACTTCGGAGGAACCGCTCTGTTGATTGTGGTGGGCGTAGCGCTTGATACAATGAAGCAAATCGAAGCGCTGATTTTAATGCGTCACTATCAAGGTTTTATGAAGTAGGAGGGCGGCGGACTAATGTATATCCTGTTGATGGGACCTCCTGGGGCCGGAAAAGGCACCCAGGCGGCCAAACTGGTTGATAGATTCAGTATTCCGCATATTTCGACCGGAGATATTTTCCGGGCTGCGGTGAAAGAGGGAACAGAACTCGGACGCCAAGCGAAGAAATTTATGGATTCGGGACAGTTGGTGCCGGATAGCGTGACTATCGGTATAGTAAAGGAAAGACTGGCTAAATCAGATTGCCAGTCAGGTTTTATCCTTGACGGTTTCCCGCGGACGCTCGAGCAGGCCACAGCCTTGGATGCGACTTTAGGGGAATTGGGAGTTAAGCTAGATCGTGTTGTTAACATCACTGCAACAGATAATGAATTAGTGCGCAGAATTACTGGACGACGTATTTGCAAGGGGTGTAGTGCAACCTATCATGTTACTCTAAATTCTCCAACTGTTAGCGGTAAGTGTGATAAGTGTGGCGGCGAGCTTTTCCAACGTGCTGATGACCAGGAAGAGACGGTTATAAAACGCTTAAACGTTTATCAAGTTCAAACCGAGCCTCTTATTGGCTATTACCGGAGTAAAGGTTTGTATGCCGAAATAGACGGTCTGCAGTCGATTGACAAAGTGCTAGAGAAAGTTATAGACAGCTTGCGGGGCGACCGGACATGATAATCCTTAAGTCTGAGCGCGAACTTTCATATATGCGTGATGCTGGCAGAGTTGTTGCAAAAACGCTTGTGGAAGTAAGAAAAGCGGTAAAACCCGGGGTTTCAACACAGGAACTGGATGAACTTGCTGAAGAATATATAAAACGAAGTGGGGCTATTCCCGCATTCAAAGGTTATCACGGTTTTCCTGGCAATATCTGTGCTTCAGTCAACGAAGAAGTGGTTCATGGTATTCCGGGATTAAGAAAGCTTAAGAGTGGAGATAATGTAAGTATTGACATTGGAACGGTAATTAATGGATATAACGGCGATGCTGCTATAACTGTACCGGTCGATAAAATCGACGCCGAGGTCCAAAAGCTCTTAGATGTAACCGAGAAATCTCTGTATAAGGGAATCGCTCAGGCTAATGTGGGTAATCGGCTCAGTGACATTTCACATGCGGTTCAATCCTTTGCTGAAAGCTACGGCTATGGTGTAGTTCGAGATTTTGTCGGCCATGGCATTGGCCGTAGCATGCATGAAGATCCCCAGGTGCCAAACTATGGCAGCCCCGGCCGCGGCCCACGGTTGAAATCTGGTATGACACTTGCGATAGAACCGATGATTAACATGGGAACACATGAGGTGAAGACACTTGACGACGGATGGACGGTGGTGACTGTGGACAAGAAACAGTCTGCTCATTTTGAGCATACCATCGTAATCACTCCGGACGGGCCAGAAATATTAACCAAGTTATAGGGGGCGGGTTGACGTGCCTGTGGATGGTATAAGGTTAGGCCAAGTGGTACGATCTAATGCCGGACGCGATAAAGGTAATATTTATCTCGTTGTAGGATTTTCTGCTCCCCAAGAGGCATGGTTAGCTGACGGCCGCAGTCGCAGGGCGGCCAACCCAAAACGAAAAAATGTCCGGCATATCAGCGTCCTAGGGTTAATTGACAAAGGTGTCGCAGCTAAGCTCGCAGGTGGCTTGAAGGCTGATGATGAAGATATTCGTCAGGCTATCAAAGCTTGCGTGTGCACCGGAGAGTAGTGAGATGCGGACGAGGAGGGAGACTCATGTCCAAACAAGATGTAATTGAAGTTGAAGGTATAGTTATTGAGGCGTTGCCTAATGCAATGTTCCAAGTTAAACTGGATAACGGGCATGTCGTAATGGCACATATATCAGGCAAGATTCGGATGCATTTTATTAGAATTTTGCCTGGCGATAAAGTGCTTATTGAACTGACGCCTTATGATTTGAAACGCGGCCGTATTACCTACCGCTATAAATAGCGGATTCGCGTGATTTTTAAGGAGGGTTAAGTATGAAGGTTAGACCGTCGGTCAAACCCATCTGCGAAAAGTGCAAAATTATCAAGCGTCATGGCAACGTAATGGTGATTTGCGAGAATCCAAAACATAAACAGAAACAAGGTTAGGAGGTGGATGCTGAATGGCACGTATTTCCGGAGTAGATTTACCTCGTGATAAGCGGGTTGAAATTGCATTGACATACATCTTTGGTATTGGCCTTACTCTTTCAAAAGAGATTCTGTCCGTGACCGGCATTAACCCGGATACACGGGTACGTGATTTGACTGAGGAAGAAATATCTAAGCTGAGAGAGAACATTGATAAGAACTATAAAGTGGAAGGTGATCTCCGGCGTGAGGAATCGCTAAACATTAAACGGCTTATCGAGATTGGTTCGTATCGTGGAAAACGTCATCGGATGGGATTGCCTGTTCGGGGACAAAAGACTAAGACTAATGCTCGTACTCGTAAAGGACCGAAGAAAACGGTCGGCGCGAAACGTAAGAAGTAGGGAGGGATAAAGCTTGGCAACAAAAAAGGCTGTTAGACCCAAACGTCGCGAACGTAAGAATGTCGAGTATGGGGTTGCCCATATTCGTTCAACCTTTAACAATACTATTGTTACTATTACTGATTCTAAAGGCAATGCAATTTCATGGGCCAGCGCTGGAGGAATGGGCTTTAAAGGATCTCGAAAAAGCACTCCTTTTGCAGCTCAAATGGCGGCTGAGCAAGCAGCGAAGGCAGCAATGGAACATGGGATGAAGCAAATTGAAGTATATGTTAAGGGGCCTGGCGCCGGTAGGGAAGCTGCAATTCGGTCGCTGCAGGCGGCTGGATTGGAAGTAAATCTGATTAAGGACGTTACGCCCATTCCGCATAACGGCTGCCGTCCGCCTAAACGTAGAAGAGTATAAGGATTTCGGGAGGTGTTAGACGAGAATGGCAAGATATGTAGGTTCGGTTTGCAGACAATGCCGCCGCGAGGGAGCCAAATTATACCTCAAAGGCGATAGGTGTTACAGCGACAAATGTTCGTTCTCCCGTCGCAGTTACGCTCCGGGGCAACAAGGGCAAAAACAAGCCCGGAAAAAGGTTTCGGAGTACGGAATCCAGCTGCGGGAAAAACAAAAAGCACGTCGTATATACGGCATTTTGGAGCGCCAGTTTCGTTCCTATTTTGAAAAAGCTGACCGTCAAAAAGGGATTACCGGCGAGAATTTGCTTGTAATGCTGGAAAGAAGGTTGGATAATGTCGTATTCCGTTTGGGCTTTGCGTCAAGCCGTACTCAAGCTCGACAATTGGTACGACATGGCCATTTTATGGTAGACGGCCATCGGGTGGACATACCGTCTTATCTGGTCAAACCAGGTAATGTGATTCAGGTAAGAGAAGCCAGCAAAGAATCTCCTCTTGTGAAAGAGGCGATCGAGGTGCTTGCAACTAAAACTGTTCCGGCCTGGCTGGAGTTGTCGGCGCCGGATGCCGCTGGTAAAGTGGTACGGTTTCCTACCCGGGAGGAAATTGATGTTCCGATACAAGAGCACTTCATTGTTGAATTGTACTCTCGCTAATTTGCCCTCAACAATGGAAATGGCGTAACTTTTAGCTTGCGCAAAGAGGAGGGTTTTTCCGGATGATCGAGATCGAAAAACCGAAAATCGAGATAGTAGAAATAAGTGAAGACAATCGTTATGGTAAATTCGTGTGCGAACCATTAGAGCGCGGCTATGGTATTACCCTTGGGAATAGCTTGCGTAGGATACTGTTGTCGTCGCTACCGGGAGCGGCGGTGACTTCAGTCAGGATTGACGGAGTCCTTCATGAGTTTTCTACTATTCCTGGTGTTCGGGAAGACGTTACCGATATTATATTGAATTTAAAGGAGCTCTACCTGAGCCTTTATGGCGACGAAGCCAGAACGGTGAGAATAGATGCTCACGGCGAAGGCGAAGTCAAAGCTAGCGACATTATTGTTGATCCTGATGTGGAAGTGTTGAATCCAGAGCTTCATATAGCTACCTTGGATACCGATGCAACACTTAGGATGGAGATGATGGTGGAACGCGGTCGAGGCTATGTATCAGCCGAAAAGAACAAAAAACCGGATCATGTTATTGGCGTCATTCCCATTGATTCTATTTTTTCGCCGATTTTACGGGTCAACTATAGTGTAACCGATACCCGTGTTGGAAATGTTACCGATTATGACAAGCTTACGCTAGAAGTCTGGACCAATGGCAGCATCCGACCGGAAGAAGCTGTTAGTAAAGCTGCAAGCGTACTGGTAGCTCATTTGAAGCTTTTCCAGAATATCGCTGGCAGTGCGATCGACGATGAAACATCAGATGGTACTTTCGCTGAGGTCGCTGAAGATGAAGGTGCTAAAACGATGGAAATGACTATTGAGGACTTAGAGTTGTCAGTTCGTTCTTACAACTGTCTGAAGCGAGCAGGAATTAATACTGTGGCCGAACTAGTTCAAAAAACAGAAGATGACATGATGAAGGTGCGCAACCTGGGACGGAAATCCCTTGACGAAGTCAAGAAGAAGATTGAGGAACTCGGGTTGCTATTGGCTGAAAACGAGGAGTAAGAAGGGAGGGTAATTTTATGTTTTACCGCAAGTTGGGCCGCGATAGCAGTGCCCGCAAGGCGTTATTTCGTAGTTTGTTGACTTCCTTCTTTGCGCATGGGCGTATTGAGACAACTGAGGCTAAAGCCAAGGAAGTTAGCAAATTAATTGACAAAATGATTACTTTAGCTAAGCGGGGTGATTTACATGCACGCCGCCAGGTACTAGCTTACATTATGGACGAGAACGTAATCAAGGCGCTTTTTGACGAAGTTGCCTTGAAGTATGTAGATCGTCAAGGTGGTTATACCAGAATTCTTAAATTGGGACCGCGCCGCGGTGATGCTGCGCCGATGGTGATTTTAGAATTGGTTTAGTATTAATCCAGGTGGCGAAGGCAGAATTTCTGGCGGGTCGCCTGGATAAATTTATATTATTTTGCGTCGGGGGGCGGCCGGAAGGTCGCCCTATCCTACTATAGGCGCGAAAGCCGTTTTGGGGATGAAGGAGTCGGACATGAAAGAATTAATAAAAACAGTAAATTTAGGGCATGGCTATTTCGGGGCTGATGGCGCCAGGGTAACAGCCCTTGAAAATATAAATATTACTGTTCATACCGGCGAATTTGTGGCTATCATTGGTACAAATGGATCAGGCAAGTCAACGTTGGCTAAGCATTTAAACGCTCTTTTACTGCCAACATCAGGCCAATGCTTAGTTAACGGTCAGCCTACTGATAAAGTCGAATATCTGTGGCAAATACGGCAAACGGTAGGAATGGTTTTTCAGAATCCTGATAACCAACTTGTTGCTGCTGTTGTAGAGGAAGATGTCGCTTTTGGCCCGGAAAATTTGGGTATTGAGCCGCGCGAAATAGTGCGGCGGGTTAAAGAAGCTTTGGAGTTAGTTGGTATGAGCGACTATCGTTTGTATCCACCACATCGATTAAGTGGTGGTCAAAAACAACGTGTAGCAATCGCCGGTATGCTCGCGATGCGCCCTAAGTGCCTGGTCTTGGACGAACCTACAGCGATGCTCGATCCGATAGGTCGACGCGAAGTGCTGGATACGGTTAGGAATCTTAACCACCAAGGTATGACAATTGTTTATATCACGCATGCAATGGAAGAAGCGCTGAATGCTGATCGCGTGATTGTTCTCGACCAAGGAATACTAGCATTTCAGGGCACCCCGGCTGAGGTATTTAGTCAAGTCGATAGGCTTAAAGACCTTGGACTTGATGTTCCAATAGCAGCGGATATAGCCTGGCGGCTTAGGGGAAATGGCTTGGCTGTGCCGCAATCAATTATTACTAATGAGGCTCTGGCGGTGGTGTTATGTCCATAGTATTTAAAGACGTTAGCTATGTATATATGCCTGGGACTCCGTTTAAACAAACAGCGCTAAAAAAGATAAATTTTGAAATAAAAAAAGGCGAATTTGTTGGGATTATCGGTCATACTGGATCTGGAAAGTCTACGTTGGTTCAGCATATGAATGGGCTTTTAAAACCGTCGCTAGGGGTGGTAAGTGTCGAGGATATCGACATTAACGGCAAAGGAGATGCTGCCCGTGTAGCCAAGCGCAAGGTAGGTATGGTCTTTCAGTACCCTGAACACCAATTGTTTGAAGAAACAGTATATGATGATATTGCCTTTGGTCCGCGCAATATTGGACTAGACGCCGAAGAAATCGAGCGGCGGGTAAGAAAGGCACTTGACTTTGTTGGACTTGATTTTAACATGTTTTCAGGTCGTTCTCCGTTTCAACTGAGTGGCGGGCAAATGCGACGGATAGCGATTGCTGGTGTTGTTGCACTTGAACCGGAGTATTTGATTCTGGATGAGCCGTCAGCAGGACTAGACCCGCGTGGGCGGGAAACGATTCTTGACGAGATTTTCAAATTGCATAACAGTACAGGCGTTACCGTCATACTGGTTTCACATAACATGGAGGAAGTAGCCAGGTTTGTAGATAGACTAATAGTTATGCACTCAGGTGAGATAAGTTTGGACGGAGAACCACGGGATATTTTCCGGCATAGTCGGGATAAGTTAGTGCAGGCAGGTGTGGATGTTCCTAGTGTGTGTACCTTGTTGGCAGAGCTTAGAGGGCGGGGGCTACCTGTGGAAGATATAGCATTGACGCCTGAGGAGGCTACGGCGACAATTATGGCGGCAATGAGGAGGCGAGACAGGTGCTAACTGATATTACTCTCGGCCAGTACTTTCCGGGCGATTCACTGCTGCATCGGCTTGATCCCCGTACCAAGATTTTAGTGACCATGCTATTTTTTGGCAGTATTTTTCTTGCAGACAGCTATACATCGTATTGTGTGTTATTGGGGTTTACGGCGGTGATTATTGGTGTGGCTGCTGTTCCGCTTAGGCTGGTAGCGAAATCAGTTCGGCCACTGTGGTTCCTCATTATTCTGACTGCTGGCATACATATTTTTTCAACACCGGGGACGGTAGTTTATTCTGTGGGGCCGCTAGTAGTAACGTTGGAGGGTGGAAAGCAGGCCTTCTTTATGGCTGCTAGGCTAATATTATTAATAATTATGGCGTCGCTTTTGACACTTACCACGTCACCAATTATGTTGACTGATGGAATTGAACATTTATTGGGCCCATTTCGGCGAATAGGAGTGCCGGCCCATGAATTAGCGATGATGATGACTATTGCTCTCCGGTTCATTCCTACATTACTAGAAGAAACTGATCGGATAATGAAAGCTCAGACAGCAAGAGGGGCGGATTTTGCCAGCGGAGGTATTCTGAAGCGGGTAAAAAATATGGTGCCACTTTTGGTACCACTTTTTATTAGTGCTTTTCGTCGGGCTGACGAACTGGCTGTGGCGATGGAAGCGCGTTGTTATCGGGGTGGAGAAAATCGTACCAGAATGAAGGAACTTAGACTTTCCTGGCGTGATTTGGGAGCATTTATTGCAATTTTTGCCTTAGTGGCGTTAATGGGTGGACTGAGATGGAGCGTAAGTTAAAATTAACTGTAGCCTATGATGGTTCGCGTTATCATGGTTTTCAACGTCAGGCAAACGCTGTAACGATACAAGAGGTTCTTGAGGAACAACTGGCGAAGATATTTGGTCATCGACTGAAACTTAATGGAGCAGCTAGGACTGACTCTGGAGTTCATGCCTATAATCAAGTGATTACTTTTAATACAGAAGGAAAAATACCGGTTGGGAAGGTTCCATTAGCGGCTAAAAGTGCTTTGCCGGATGATATTGTTGTTACTAGAGCTGAAGAAGTATCGTGTGATTTTCATGCTCGCTACTCAGCCAGAAGTAAAATATATCTTTATCAAATTTATGTAAGTAAGTTGCCTGATCCATTCCGACGTAACTATGCTTGGCACTTGCCGAAAATGCCGGATGTTGCCGCGATGCATAAAGCGGCACAAAGAATAGTTGGTGAGCATGATTTTTCGTCTTTTCGTGCCTCCGGTGGACATTTAATTAATCCGGTGCGGACAATATTGGCTACCGGATGCCATCAGGACGCCGAAAAAATTGAATTCATATTTCATGGAACCGGCTTTCTATATCATATGGTGCGCAATCTTGTAGGGACACTAGTAGATGTAGGCTGGGGAAGGCTTACAGACAGTGATTTTGCTGCGATCTTGGCTGGAAGAGATCGTTCTCTTGCTGGAATAACTGCTCCCCCTCAAGGGTTATACTTAAAAGAAGTATTTTATTGATTTGTTAATATTTATATAAAAAATATCCTAAAGCCTAGACAAATACCTTGACATTGACAACTCTTTTTTATAAAATATCTTCGTGAGATTTTGCCATGACTTCCATTAGCCCCGGAATTCAAGGCCGAATAAATATCGTATCAAACGCTTGCGATAAGGAGGGATATACAAATGAAAACATTTATGGCTAATCCGACTAATGTTGAACGTAAATGGTATGTCATAGATGCAGAAGGCAAGACACTAGGTAGATTGGCTGCCGAAGTGGCTAAAATTCTGCGTGGTAAAAATAAACCGATTTATACGCCTCATGTGGATACTGGCGATCATGTTATTATAATAAACGCCGAAAAAGTAACCCTAACAGGTAAAAAACTGGTGCAGAAGACCTATTTCAGGCATTCCGGATATCCAGGTGGTACCACTTTTACTACTGCAGGCAAAATGCTTGCTGAAAGACCGGAACGTCTGTTGGAACTGGCAGTTAAAGGCATGTTGCCGAAAAATAGTCTTGGTCGTCAAATGTTTCGGAAGCTTAATGTTTACCGCGGGTCTAGTCATCCGCATGCTGCACAGCAACCTGAAGCACTCGAAATTAATGTGCGATAATAACCGGAAGGAGGAACATGAATATGGCATTGGTTAACTACTACGGCACAGGCCGCAGAAAGACCTCGGTTGCCAGAGTTCGTCTGGTTCCGGGCGAGGGCTGATTGTAAAGCAACCACTCAACGTTACCGATACATTGGGTAAATATGATGTTTTAGCAAAGGTTGAAGGCGGTGGCCCCACCGGACAGGCTGGTGCAGTTCGCCATGGTATTGCCCGAGCACTTTTACGGGTAGATGCCGAATATCGTCCCGGTCTAAAGAAAGCTGGTCTTTTGACTCGTGACCCAAGAGAAAAAGAGCGCCGGAAATACGGTCTCAAAAAAGCTCGTAAAGCTTCCCAGTTCTCAAAACGTTAAGTTACGAACAGGCACCCGGAATTTTTCGGGTGCTTTTTATTTGGCGAATTGTTAATTAAGGTGTGAAACTGTTCTCATTACTGTCTTGTCGCTAATTTGATGCGTTGCCCTACTGCAAGGGGAAATCTGAGAGTAAGAAAAAACCTGGTACTGCCTCAGCTTTAAGGCAATACCAGGTTTTAGTTTGTCAGGATATTTACTTGGCAAAATGTAATGGTGCCTTTTTAGCTTCTGTTGCCTGCGAGGGACCAATATAGCCATATTTAACAAGAGCTGCAAGTACAACTCCCTGGCGTTGTTTAGCTGCAGTGTAATCAACATAGGGCGAAACCAACGATGGGGCGTTAGGAAGACCGGCTAGCATGGCACTTTCGGCTAGGTTTAACTCAACCGGGGTTTTGCCAAAATATATATTAGCAGCATCGGTAATACCGGTAGCTCCGGAGCCAAAGTAGATGGTATTGAGATATAGCTCAAGGATTTCCTCCTTAGAATATCTCATTTCGATGTCAATCGCTAGCACTATTTCCTCCAACTTTCGTCCCCAAGTTCGTTCGTGAGTAAGAAAGAGGTTTTTAACAAGCTGTTGAGTAATCGTGCTAGCGCCTTCCTGAACTTCGCCGCTTTGAATATTTACTAGTGTCGCACGAAAAATGCCTTCGATATCGAAACCGTAATGGCGGTAAAATCGATTGTCTTCAACAGCAATTATCGATTGTTGTAGCGAGAGAGGAATGTTGTTGAGGTTAGTATAATTCAGTTTAGCTACTTTGCTTTGTACTGCCTTTTTTAAGTCAAAAATACGATACAGGCGGTACCAAGCATTTGATTCGTCGTAGTTCTTTGCCGATTGCTGAACAGAGTTTTGTCTAAAGATATTGTCATTACCAGACCAATAGCCGACGGCGAAGAAAAGAATTATGAGCACAAGTAGAAACTTGAAGAAGCGCATAGTAACCTCCAGAAAAAAGTATATGCTAATAATATTGTAACCTAACGGAAATTATTTGGCCATAGCTCAGCGCTTTTTTGCGACATAATTGCCTGCCTGTTGGCATATGGTGTTGGGGAATACGCTGGAGGGAAAAGGTATGCGAATAATAAGCCTGCGGCGACGAAGTCTCTGTTTGGTAACAGTTATCGGTGTAGCGGCAATGGCGGTATTTCACTTGTGGACGATGAATTTAGTAATGATGGAAGAGATTGAGACTGCTGATATGTCGGTGCTTGCCGGAAAGACGATTGTTATTGATCCTGGGCACGGCGGTATTGATGGAGGTGCACAGTATAACGGTTTAGCAGAGAAGAACATTACATTGGCTCTGGCCTTGAAATTGGCGCAAGTGATAAGAGAAAACGGAGCATCCGTAGTTTTTACCCGCGAAGGCGATATTGATTATTACACGAGAGGGAAGGGCGGTAAACGCAATGATCTTCTAAAACGGATTGAAATAATAAATAATTCTGGCGCATCACTGTTCGTAAGTATTCATACCAATGCTATTCGCGGAAAGGAGTGGTTCGGCGCCGAGGTTTACTACCATCCTAAGCTAGAAGAGAATAAGGAACTAGCGGAGACTATACAACAGGCACTAAAAAACTTTCCGCCTGGAAATAAGCGTAAGTCCAAAAAGGACTTAGATATTCTAGTGTTGAAAAATACGAATATACCAGGTGTACTTGTGGAGGCAGGGTTTCTGAGCAATCCGCGTGAGGCGGATCTTTTAGCAGACGACGAATACCAACTAAAGCTAGCAAGATATATTGCCAAAGCACTGGCGTATCATTTCCGTCGGAGTGTGGCAAGATAACGGACGAGAGGAGTGGTAGTGTGAAAAAAATGGTGGCCTGCGCTCTAATGCCACATCCACCAATTATGATTCCTGAGATCGGCAAAGACGAGTGTGCAAAAATTGAAGGTACTATCCGGGCAGCGGAAAAAGCAGCGCAAACAATTAAAGCTGCTGGTGCACAGACTGTTGTTCTTATATCACCTCATGGACCAGTATTTGAGGATGCGATAGGGATAAACGTTTATCCAAGGATCAAGGGCAGTTTTGCTGCTTTTGGGGCGCCGGAAGTAGTGCTGGGGTTTGAGACTGACGGACTTCTAATTAGGCATATTCTGCGTAAAGCCGAACGACTTGGAATTAATGTGGTGGAATTAACTGACGAATTGGCCAAGACCTACCGTTTCTCACTACAGCTTGATCATGGAGCAATGGTGCCGCTATATTATTTAAATAAGGCGGGGTTCAAGGGCCAGCTTGTGCATATATCGATGGGCATGCTGCCTTATGAAGAAATGTATACTTTTGGAAAGGCAGTTCAAGCTGCTATTGGTATGATTGACAAGCGAGTGGCAGTTATCGCTTCAGGCGATCTTTCACATCGGCTAACGGTTGATGCACCTGCTGGTTACAGCAACCGGGGAGCAGAGTTTGATCATTTGCTTCTCGAGATGCTGACGAATCATGATGCTAAGGGACTCATGAATATGGAACCTGATTTGGTGGCCGAAGCCGGGGAATGTGGCCTCAGACCAACCTGTTTTCTAATGGGAGTACTAGGCGGCATTGATGCTAAAGCGGAGGTTCTTTCCTATGAGGGACCTTTTGGAGTGGGGTACGGCATAGTACTTTTTACAATGAAAGAAGGTAAAGTAGGTGAGTGATGTAAGTGCACCGGTGATATTAGCTAGAAAAAGTTTGGAATACTATTTGCTAAAAGGTGAAATCATGTCTGTTCCTGATAATAATGATACAGTATTGTTAGGAACAGCTGGGGTATTTGTTTCTCTTAAAAAGAATGGTGACCTTAGGGGGTGTATTGGCACTTTTCGGCCTACTCAGCCAACCATTGCTGCCGAAATCATCCAGAATGCCGTCAGTGCGGGAATCGATGATCCCCGGTTTAATCCGGTAAGCATTCATGAGTTAGCAGATTTAACTATTACGGTGGATATTCTGTCGCTGCCGGAACAGGTGGAGTCATTAGAAGAGCTTGATCCGAAAAAATATGGGGTAATTGTTTGTTGTGGACGACGTTCAGGCCTATTATTGCCAGATTTAGAAGGGGTAAACAGTATCGGGGAACAGGTGGCAATTGCCAGACAGAAGGCGGGTATTGGTCCCGGAGAGGAAATAGAATTATATCGTTTTTCTGTTACCCGTTATAAATAGAGGTGAATGGTCATAGAAGAGGCGTGTTATTATGACCCCCATGAACGCGGTGTTGTATGTCGGCTTTGTCCCAGAGGGTGCATAATTGGTGAAGGACGGAGCGGTTTTTGCCGAGTGCGAAAGAATATCGGGGGTGTTCTTTTCGCGGAAAATTATGGTGCGTGTTCTTCCTATGCTCTTGACCCAATTGAAAAAAAACCACTGTACCATTTTTACCCGGGAAGCTATATTTTTTCCATCGGTACTTGGGGCTGCAATTTCACTTGCAGATTTTGCCAAAATTGGCAGATTGCCCAGGAAAACCCGGAGACAGTATATCTAGAGCCCGAGAAGACCGTTGATATGGCAGTAAAGGTGGACAAGCGCAATATCGGTTTGGCTTTTACTTATTCAGAGCCTAGTGTATGGTATGAATATGTTCTGGCTACTGCGAAGCAGCTAAAAGCGCGAGGTTTAAAAAGCGTGCTGGTTACTAATGGTTTTATTAATCTTGAACCGCTAAGTGAGCTATTGCCGTTTGTTGATGCGTTGAACATCGATGTTAAAGCTTTTAATGAGGATTATTACCGCAATGTCTGTGCCGGACGTCTAGAGGATGTAAAACGGACGGTAGAAATGGCAGTCCGAATGGCGCATGTAGAAATAACTTGCCTGCTGGTCGGCGGTCTAAATGATGCTCCAGAGGATCTTGAGGGCTTGGCCAGTTGGCTGGCAGATCTTGATAAGGATATTCCACTGCACTTTTCCCGGTATTTCCCAAATTATAAACTGAAAGTTCCGCCAACACCTCCAGAAAAGATGGAATTGGCTTATCTTATAGCACGGCGGTATTTGAATTATGTTTACCTGGGCAATATCGGGGGGATTGGAGTTAATACCTATTGCCCGGAATGTAAATTTTTAGTAATTGATCGGCTCAAGCTTGTCAGTAATTTAGCTGAAGATAATAAATGTCCTTGTTGTGGGAAGCGTATTAAGATTATCGGCAAAGTAGTATTTTGACTTATAAAGGAATGGATAGTGTTGTATTTGAGGTTAACACAATTGGACCTCTTATTTTTTTATCCACGTAAAAGAAAGCATGTAGAAAAATCTTATTGCATTTTTATACAGTGAGATGTATAATTATAAAAACAAAAAGGAGGCTAGGTAATGAAGGTAAGCATTATTGGGGCCACTGGTTATACTGGAGAAGAACTGTTGCGAATTTTGGCGGCCCATCCGGCTGTTGAAATTGCATATATTACCTCAGAAAGTCAGAATGGGGAAAACATAAATCGAGTATATCCACATTTAAGTCATTTATATGATAAAAAGCTAGTTAGCATGAATAAATTGGAAATAATTGCTGAAGAAAGCGACATTGTCTTCCTGGGATTGCCACACGGACACGCGATGGCGGCAGGAAAAAGGTTGCTTGCAGGTGGTACTAAGGTAATTGATCTTGGAGCGGATTATCGATTCCGCGATATAGCAGTTTACCAGAAATGGTATAAAGTTGAGCATACACATGTTGATGCACCGTCTGTTTACGGGTTACCAGAGCTTTATCGCAGCAAGGTAAAAGAAGCCATACTTATCGGTAATCCCGGCTGTTATACTACAGCCAGCATTCTGGCACTGGCTCCGTTGGTTAAGAATGAGCTTATTGAATTAAACAGCATCGTTATTGACGCCAAATCAGGTGTATCAGGTGCCGGGCGGGGATTAAGCTTAAATAGCCACTTCAGTGAGACTTTTGAGAATGTTAAGGCGTATAATATCGGCGGTCACCGTCATACGCCAGAGATAGAGCAGGCTCTGTCTGAACAGGCAGGAAATGAAGTGGTGGTTACATTTACCCCGCATTTAATTCCAATGGCAAGGGGCATACTCAGCACTTGCTACGGGACGCTTAAGGCTGGTGTAGATAGCACAGATGTTGATCAAGCCTTTGCGAAAATGTATGGAGATGAGTATTTTATTCGTCTTTTGGGCCGTGGTGGTTATCCGGCAACGAAAAATACCAGGGGCTCGAATTTTTGCGATATCGGATGGCACATCGACAGTCGTACAGGGCGAGTGATTAGTGTATCAGCTATCGATAATCTTGTTAAAGGTGCGGCCGGTCAAGCAGTGCAAAACCTTAATATCATGTTCGGTTTAGATGAACGAACAGGCCTTAGTCAAGCACCCCTCTATCCTTGAGGCGGTGGCTATTATTGAGAAAACTGCATAGAAGAACAGTTAGTATATATTGTGGAGGGATAAGAGAATGACTAAGAAGGTTTCCGGGGGCATTTGTGCGCCGCAAGGGTTTGTGGCTGCAGGGGTTAAAGCTGGAATAAAAAAGAGCGGCAAAGAAGATGTGGCGATTATATATAGTGAAGTACCTGCTGCAGCAGCTGCCATGTTTACCACTAATGCTATGGCTGCCGCGCCAGTTGTTGTTTCCCGCAACGCGGTAGAGAATGGTTCAATAAGAGCGGTAGTGGTTAACTCTGGTTGTGCTAATGCCTCTACTGGCGAACAAGGGCTTACTGATGCTAAGGCCATGGTTCAGACTACAGCTTCGGCCTTAGGGATTGATAAAGAAGAAGTTATGGTGGCATCTACTGGTATTATCGGTGTCAATTTGCCTATGGAAAAGGTGAACGCCGGTATCAAAAAGGCGGTAGCAGAATTATCTAAAGATGGCTATGCTAAGGCAATGCAGGCGATAATGACAACTGATACATTCTCAAAAGAATGCGCTTATGAATTCGAATTGGAAGGTGTAACTACGCGTATTGCTGGTATTGCTAAAGGCGCAGGTATGATACATCCCAATATGGCTACGATGCTATGTTTTATTACTACTGACGCTAAAATTTCACCAACGGTTCTAAAGGCAGCACTCGCAGAAGCTGTGAATCTTTCATTTCATATGATTACTGTTGATGGTGATACAAGCACTAACGATATGATCAGTGTTTTGGCAAATGGGCAGGCTGGCAATAAAATTGTAGAATCGGTAAGCTCCGCCGGTTATAGCCAGTTTGTTGCAGCACTTAAGGAAGTATGTATTTATTTAGCTAAGCAGGTTGTACAGGACGGCGAGGGAGCCACTAAATTTTTGGAAATTACGGTAAACGGCGCTGTTAATTTTGCTGATGCCAAAACTGCAGCGATGGCTGTTGCCAAGTCGCCTTTAGTTAAAACCGCGTTTTTTGGGCAAGATCCGAATTGGGGCCGCATTTTGTGTGCTGTCGGCTATTCGGGAGCAAAGGTCGACCAGGAAAAGACCAGTCTGGATATCGGTGGTATTACCATTGTAAGCAGCGGTGTTGGTGTTAGTCCGGACGCTCATGCCCTGCAAACGGTCATGGCGGAGCGGAATATTAAAGTGAAAATCGATCTTGGCCAGGGGCAGGCTGAAGCTACTGTTTGGACATGTGATTTCTCGTATGAATATGTTAAAATCAATGCTGATTATAGCACCTGATTGCATATACGAGAGGAGAATAAGTTATGTTGAAGACGGTGGAAAAGGCCGCAGTATTAATAGAGACACTGCCCTATATTCAAAAGTTTGTGGGCAAGACAGTGGTAATCAAGTATGGCGGTAACGCCATGGTAAATAATGAGTTAAAACGCAGTGTTATTCAAGACATCATATTAATGAAATATATCGGCCTTCGTCCGGTGGTGGTTCATGGCGGCGGACCGGAAATTACAGCCATGCTAAAACAGATGGGCAAGCAATCATCTTTTGTAAGCGGTCTTAGGGTTACTGACGCTGAAACGGTGGCTGTGGCAGAGATGGTGCTGGTGGGTAAAATTAATACCGAAATCGTGGGACTTCTAAATCAGTATGGGGCAAAAGCAGTAGGCCTTCATGGTAAAGACGCAAGCCTTTTAATTGCTGCTAAGCATCTGGCCAAGGTTCATGATGATGGTCAGGTCAAAGAAGTTGATATCGGTTTTGTTGGCGATGTTGTCAAAGTAAATCCCGACATTATTTATACATTGTTAAATGCTGATTATATTCCGGTAATAGCCCCTATAGGTGTTGGCGACTCTGGTGAAAGCTATAACATAAACGCTGATTATGTCGCTGGTGATGTTGCTGGGGCGCTTGGAGCTGAAAAACTGGTCCTTTTAACCGACGTAGAGGGAATTTATCGTGATTATAGCGATAAAAGTACATTTATATCCACTCTTACTTTTGCTGAGGCTAAGACGATGATCAGGGAAGGAAGTATTGACGGCGGCATGATTCCCAAGGTGGAAGCCTGTATACGTGCGCTGGCTGGAGGCGCGGTCAAGACTCATATTATTGATGGACGACAGCCGCATTCGCTGCTTCTCGAGATTTTTACCGATACTGGTATTGGTACTGAGGTAGTAAAAGAAAGGGGTGGAGAAAATGAATGCTGAACAGGTTATTGACACTGACAAACAACATTATATGCCGGTATTTGCCAGGTATCCCTTGGTTCTGACCTATGGTAATGGACCTTATGTTTATGACGCGGCTGGAAGAAAATATCTTGATTTTCTGGCCGGCATTGCCGTTAATATTGTCGGCCATGCCCATCCCAAGCTGGTGGAGGCCATCAGTGACCAGGCCAGAAAATTTATTCATGTTTCTAATCTGTATCATACTTTCCCGCAGACTGAACTGGTAAAAGCACTGGTCGAGCTTAGCGGGCTAGATCGGGTATTTATTGCTAACAGCGGGGCGGAAGCCAATGAAGGAGCTATTAAACTGGCCCGCAAATACGCTAAAGGGCTTAGCCCTGACCGGGTTGAGATTGTTACAACAGATAATTCTTTTCATGGACGGACTTTGGCTACTTTAACTGCAACTGCTCAAACGAAGTATCAGCATGGCTATGAACCATTGCCGCAAGGTTTTGTGTATGTTCCTTACAATGATTTGTCAGCTATGGAACGGGTTGTGTCTGAGAAGACCTGCGCTGTTCTTTTGGAACCTATTCAGGGTGAAGGCGGAGTAAATATCCCAGATGACGGCTATCTGGAGAGCGTACGGCGTATTTGCGATGAACATGGGGCACTGTTAATCTTGGACGAAATTCAGACCGGTATGGGGCGTACAGGCAAAATGTTTGCTTTCCAGCATAGTGCCATTAAGCCGGATATTATAACGTTAGCCAAGGGCCTGGGCGGCGGCGTGCCTATCGGCGCGTTTTTGGCTGTGGAAAAGGTGGCTGGGGCCTTCTCGCCCGGAGATCATGGTACAACTTTTGGTGGAAATCCACTGGCTACAGCCGCGGCTAACGCCGTCCTAAACATTATTGCTGAAGAAGGTTTGATCGAGAACACCCGGACGGTTGGTGAGCATCTTGTTAATGCTTTGGAACAGCTCAAAGCCAAGTATCCGATGCTTATTACTGAGGTGAGGGGACGAGGCCTAATAGTTGGAATGAAACTGACCCAACCAGGCAAAGATATTGTGAATGCCTGCCTGGCCAAAGGCGTTATAATCAACTGCACTGCCGGTGATGTGCTACGTTTTGTGCCGCCGCTTAACATTGCCAAAGCTCATGTAGATGAAATGGTTCAAGTGTTGGATAGTGTGTTGGCTGAAGTTAGATAAGTATATCGTATGGTGTGCCAGTGAGGCATTATTATTTGGGGGTCTTAATGGTGAAGGGGAAAGACTTGTTATCCATCAGTGATCTGACGGTGGAGGAAGTATATAGAATCTTTGAAGTCGCAAAGGATTTAAAGGCTAAACAGAAGCGGGGCGAACAACATCATCTCCTGCGTGGTAAGACACTGGGAATGATTTTTCAGAAGGCTTCTACCAGAACACGGGTTTCCTTTGAAGTTGGAATGTGGCAACTGGGCGGGCAAGGGTTATTTTTAGGCGCTAGCGACTTGCAGATCGGTCGAGGTGAACCGGTAAAAGATACTGCTCGGGTTCTGTCGCGCTACTTGGATGGAATAATGATCCGTACTTTTTCACATGCAGAGGTGGAAGAACTGGCTCGGTATGCAGATATTCCGGTAATCAACGGGCTAACTGATTTATTACATCCTTGCCAGGCTCTAACTGATCTTTTTACTGCCAGTGAATATAAAGGGGAATTAAAAGGGAGAAAACTAGCCTATATTGGTGACGGGAACAATATGGTTAATGCACTTCTCCAGGTCTGTGCTAAGGTTGGTATGGACATAGCTGTTGCTACTCCGCAGGGGTATGAGCCGGATGGTGCGATACTAGCTGAGGCTAGAGCTGTTGCAGCCAAGAGTGGCAGCAATATTACTGTTTCTAAACATGTTTCTGCTGCTGTCGCCGAGGCCGATGTTGTTTATACTGATGTCTGGGCCAGTATGGGGCAAGAAAGTGAACAGGTTGTACGGATGCGTGATTTCGATGGGTTTCAGGTTAATCGCGGCGTAATGAAGCTGGCAAAACCGGATGCTATAGTTATGCACTGTTTGCCAGCGCATCGTGGAGAAGAAATCACTGATGAGGTGATCGAAGGTCCTCAGTCAGTGGTATTTGATGAAGCTGAAAATCGGCTGCATGTCCAAAAAGCAATACTTGCCCTGGTAATGGGTGGAGCATAAGTATAGGAGGAAACTTAAATGAGCGATATTAAAAAGGTAGTACTGGCTTATTCCGGTGGGCTGGATACTTCGGTTATAATCCCTTGGTTAAAAGAAAACTATAATTGTGAAGTAATTGCCATGTGCGCCGATGTTGGCCAGGGTGAGGAACTGGCTCCCGTTCATGATAAAGCTATTAAGTCTGGGGCCAGCAAAGTCTATATTCAGGATTTAACCAAGGAGTTTGTTGAAGACTACGTCTGGCCGGTGGTAAAAGCCGGAGCTGTTTATGAAGGCAAATATCTTTTGGGAACTTCATTTGCTAGACCAGTTATTGCCAAGGCACTAGTGGAAATCGCTGAGAAGGAGGGGGCTGATGCCATTGCTCACGGCGCTACAGGCAAAGGCAATGATCAGGTCCGTTTTGAACTTACCGTCAAGGCGTTGGCACCGCATCTCAAAATTATTGCTCCTTGGCGGCAGTGGGATATCCGGTCGCGGGAAGATGCCATTGATTATGCTGAAAAACATAATATTCCGGTACCGGTTACTAAAAAGCGCCCATACAGTATGGACCGAAACATCTGGCATTTGAGTCATGAGGGCGCTGATCTTGAAGACCCGTGGAATGCGCCAAAAGACGATGTGTATATGGTAACAAAGTCGCCAGAGGAGGCACCAGATAAAGATACATATGTAGAAATCACGTTTGAAAAAGGTATTCCGGTGGCGGTTGATGGTGAAAAACTGAAGTCTGTAGACCTTTTGGAGAAACTCAACGCGTTGGGCGCTGCTAACGGTATCGGCATTGTTGATATTGTCGAGAATAGATTGGTGGGTATGAAGTCGCGTGGCGTTTACGAAAACCCCGGCGGAGCAATTATCTATTTTGCACATCGGGAACTGGAGTATTTAACTCTTGACCGTTCTACAATGCATTTTAAAGAGCAGATTGCTGTTCGGTACGCTGAACTTGTTTATGATGGAATGTGGTTTTCGCCTTTACGTGAGGCATTGGACGCTTTTGTTAATACTACTCAAGAGACGGTCAGCGGCGTAGTGCGTTTAAAATTGTATAAAGGCAATATTATGAGTGCAGGTTCTAAATCGCCGTACTCGTTATACCATGAAGGTTTTGTTACTTTTGGTAGAGACGAAGTTTATAACCAGCAGGATGCTGAAGGGTTCATCAATCTGTTCGGACTACCTCTTAAAATTAGAGCGCTGATGCAGAAAGAGGCTAAAAAGCATGACTAAGTTATGGGGCGGTAGATTTGCGAAAAACACTGATATAATGGTGGAGGAATTTACCTCCTCCATTTCTTTTGATAATCGTTTATACAAAGAAGATATTGCGGGCAGCATTGCTCATGCTAAAATGTTGGCGAAGTGCGGCATAATCTCTGATGAAGATACTAAAATTATTATTGATGGGCTGAATGGAATTCTAGCAGATATCGAGGCTGGAAATTTTACGTTTGAAATAGCACTTGAAGATATCCATATGAATATTGAAAAGCGTTTGACCGAAAGGATTGGTCCAGTGGGTGGCAAACTTCATACTGCTCGCAGCCGTAACGATCAAGTAGCGCTTGATACTCATATGTATCTAAAAAGGGAAATAGTCAATATTGGTCAGTTGCTTTCCGACCTCTTGGCAGCGCTTCTTGAGACAGCCGAAAAAAACCGCGATGTCATTATGCCGGGGTACACTCATTTGCAGCGGGCTCAACCAATCCTTTTTGCGCATCATATGCTGGCATATTTCTTTATGCTTGTTCGGGATTTCGGGCGGCTTAAAGGAGTATGGGAACGCAGCGATATTATGCCTCTCGGCGCTGGGGCATTGGCTGGAACAACTTTTCCTATTGATCGGCATTTTGTGGCGAACGAACTTAAGTTTGGTGCTGTCTACGATAACAGTCTGGATGCTGTAAGCGATAGGGACTATATGTTAGAATTTCTGTCGTTTTCATCGATTCTTATGATGCATCTTAGCCGATTAAGTGAAGAAATTATTCTCTGGTCATCTGCCGAGTTTCAGTTTATTGAGCTTGACGATGCCCACTGTACAGGCTCAAGTATAATGCCTCAGAAGAAGAATCCTGATGTCGCTGAACTGGTACGTGGTAAGACGGGACGGGTGTTTGGCCATTTGATGGCGCTTCTGACAGTGGCTAAGGGCTTGCCGCTTGCGTATAATAAGGATTTGCAGGAAGACAAAGAAGGCTTATTTGATACCATTGATACGGTGAAATTTAGTCTGTCGATATACGCTTCAATGCTCAGAGGGATTAAGGTTAACGGCACTAAAATGCTGAATACGTTAAGACAGGATTTTTCTAACGCTACCGATATGGCTGACTATCTAGTTAAAAAGGGTCTGCCGTTTAGACAGGCTCACGAGGTGGTGGGAAAAAGCGTTCGCTATTGTATTGAAACAGGTAAAACGCTTACTGACCTGTCGCTGGACGAGTTTAAAGAGTTTTCGCCGTTGTTTGCTGACGATATTCTGGATGCCATTACTATTGAGACCTGCGTAGCTGCACGAAATTCATATGGCGGCACTTCGCCTGAACAGGTTGAATTGGCAATTGGCCGCGGGCACAGTATTTTAAAGGAACAATATTATCAGCTTGACACTTATCGGAAGAATATAATATAATATTCGATAAAGTAATTCCAGATTATGGTGCTGTTCGCATCATGTGTTTTACCATTAAGGGGGCTTAAAGATGCTAGAAATCGCGGTTACCAGAAATACCAGACCGGGAAATATTCCGGCTGCGGATAATCTGGGCTTCGGTCACCATTTCGCCGACCATATGTTTGTGATGGATTATGAGACAGGAAAAGGCTGGCATAATCCCAGCATTATTCCTTACGACGAGTTTTGCATATATCCGTCGGCCATGGTTCTCCATTATGGACAGGCAATCTTCGAAGGGATGAAGGCCTTCCGTACCGAAAAAAATGAGATTACTTTGTTTCGGACGAATGACTACCTTAATCGGTTTAACCGATCAGCGGAAATTTTGTGTATTCCGCAGGTTGATACTAAAGTAGTGCGTGAGGGACTAATACAACTTATCCAACTTGAAAAGGAATGGGTTCCCGACAAATTTGGCACTTCTCTCTATATTCGGCCATTTATTTTTGCTACTGATCCGTATGTGGGTGTAAAGGTCTCGGACACCTATAAATTGCATATTATTCTTTCGCCGTCAGGGGCCTACTATGCTGGCGGGTTTGATCCGGTAAGCATAAAAGTTGAGGACAAATATGTTCGGGCGGTACACGGTGGCTTGGGTGAAGCAAAGACCCCAGCTAATTACGCTGCAAGCCTGAGAGCACAGGTTGAAGCCAAAAAGCAAGGCTTTACGCAGGTACTTTGGCTTGATGCAGTCGAAAGAAGGTATATTGAAGAAGTCGGAACAATGAATATCTTCTTCAAAATTAATGGTGAATTAATTACGCCAGCACTGACTGGGAGTATTTTAGGCGGCATTACCAGGCGAACGGTTCTTGAATTGGCCAAGCAATGGGGAATTAAGGCTACCGAGCGAACCATTACCATTGATGAGGTATATGCGGCTAATGAAAAAGGCCTATTAGAAGAAGTTTTTGGTTCCGGTACTGCGGCGGTTATTTCGCCGGTGGGAGAACTGTCTTGGAAAGGACAGAAAATAGTTATTAATGGTAACAAAACTGGCCCGCTTGCGCAGAAGTTGTTTGATCATGTAACCGGTTTGCAGTATGGCAAGGTAAAAGATACCTTGGGATGGGTGGAAACGGTAGCTAGAATATAATGGTGTGGTTTATTGGACTTGGCTGATGTCAAGTCTTTTCTTCGTTTAAACATAAATGTACTCTTTTAAGAGAAGCTAGGTATCGGTTGGAGATTCAAAATTATTTTTATTATAGCCAAAAAGCGAGAAAAGGTTTTTCATGTTCTTGGGTAGAATAGTCTTAGCTATTATGTGCTGAGGAGTATGGCTATGTTGCTGCAAATTCAAGGAATTATTTCTACCATTGGCTGGCTTGATATTATCGATATTTTACTTGTGGCGGTTTTATTATATAAACTGTATATTATGATCCGGGATACCCGCGCGGTAGCTCTGTTAAAGGGGCTTATTGTGCTTTTAATTGCTACCCTTGTCAGTAAATGGCTCAGTTTAAATGTTATTAACTGGCTGCTACAGAAAACGATGACTGTGGTGATGGTTGCATTACCGATAGTTTTTCAGCCGGAGCTTAGACGCGGGCTTGAACAGCTGGGGCGAGGCAAGCTTTTCAGCAAAAGGATATTTTTGGACGAAGAGGAGACCAAGTTTTTAATGGAGGAAATAGTTCGCGGGGTTAGTTTACTGGCGAAAACGAGAACTGGCGCGATTATTGTCTTCGAACGGGAAACTGGACTAAATGATTATGCTGAGACTGGCACTCGAATAGATGGGTTGGTGTCAAGCGAGTTATTGACTAATATATTTGTACCAAATTCGCCGCTCCATGATGGCGCAGTTATTATTCGCGCTAATCGGGTAATGGCGGCTGGTTGTATCCTGCCCCTGTCTGACGCACGTACCCTGGGCAAGGAACTTGGCACTAGGCATCGGGCATCACTGGGGTTGAGCGAACAGACTGACTCGCTGGTGGTGGTGGTAAGTGAAGAAACAGGCATAATTTCGGTGGCACAGAGTGGAAATCTGATTCGGTACATTGAGCCGGAAGGATTAAAAGGCTATTTGCAGCCGCTATATTTTACAAAGACTTCGTCTTTTGGCGACTTTCTTAACCGGAGGTTGTCATGATGGACAGAGGAAGTGTAAGTCCCGTTGTCGCCAGAATATTGGCCTTGTTTTTTGCTATAGTTCTTTGGGTATACGTTACCAACGAACAGAATCCTCCTATTGAAGCGGTATTTTCTGTACCGCTGGAGGTTAAAAATGTTGCTGCTGATCTGGTGATAACGGAAGCGCCTGAGATGGTGAGAGTTAAAGTGCGCGGTTCGCGTAGTGTTATTGCTGCCTTGCAGGCGCTGGATTTAAAGGCGTACGTTGATATGAGAGGCCTGGGTGAGGGGTTGCAAACGGTGAGTGTTCATGCTGCACTTCCGCAAAACTTAGAACTGGCAGAAGTCATTCCGGAAAAGATCCAGCTTCGCTTGATCGCGATGATTGGGCGAAAAATGCCCCTTGATGTCAAAGCTAGCGGGGCTCCTGCGCAAGGTAAGGTGGTTGCTGGTTTTACCACTAAGCCAGAGCAGGTGACGGTGGAAGGCCCAAGTGATGTAGTGGCAACAGTGGATAAGGTACTTTTGCCGCTGGAGATTACTGGAAAAGATTCTGACTTTTCTGCTGATGTAACTCCAGTGACGGTAGGCAAGGATGGTCGGGAAATTAGTGGTTTGACTTTATACCCTGATAAAGTCCATATTGTAGCAAAAATAACGCAGGGATTAGTTAAAAAAACGGTGGAGGTTAAGCCGACACTTTACGGCAAAGTTGCTAACGAGGTGCTTTTAGATAATGTCATTGTTAAACCAGCTCAGGTGGAGCTTACTGGTGATCCTACGGAATTGTCTAAAGTCGATTTTGTATATACCGAACCAGTCAATATTGTCGGGGTCAACACCAGTGTTGAAAAAGAGAGTGGCCTGCAATTAAAAGAGGGGATAACAGCTTCAAAGAAAACGGTTGTAGTGGGAATTTACGTCAGCTCCGGACGGTAAGGGGAAGATTTAGTTGCTTAGGATTACTAATTTGCGTGTATTGGTTAGAGAGGATAGGCCACTGGCAGACTTAGTGGCACGGCGACTCAAGCTTCCTAGCCGGGAGGTGATCAAAGTTCACATTGTGCGCCGGGCTATTGACGCGCGCCGTAAGAATAACATCAGCTTTGTTTATACTCTGGATGTTGAGGTTGGCCCTGCTGAAGGTCAAGTTCTGGCCCGTCTTAATGGTGACCAGGATGTTGCTAAGTCAAGAGAAAGTGCTGATGAGTTACTAGAGCCGGGAACTGCAGAACTTGAGCACCGTCCAGTGGTGGTTGGAGCCGGGCCGGCCGGACTTTTTGCGGCACTTTTTTTGGCTGAGCATGGTTATCGGCCACTGGTGTTGGAACGGGGGCGAGAGGTAGGGCGCCGCAGTCTTGATGTAGCTCGGTTTTGGCAAACGGGAGAATTTGATCCTGTTTCCAATGTTCAGTTTGGCGAAGGGGGGGCTGGCACCTTTTCTGACGGTAAGCTGACAACGCGGGTGAATGATCCACGGATGGCGGTGGTACTGGATATTTTGGTGGAAGCTGGAGCACCGCCCGAAATAAAATATCTCCATAAGCCTCATGTCGGTACCGATAAGTTGCGCGAGGTTGTGTCAAGACTCCGGGAGCGAATTATTGCCCGGGGAGGGCAGGTGGAGTTTGAGGCTCAGGTTACCGATATCGAGGTAGATGATGGTATCTTAAAAGGTTTGATTATAAACGAAAGTAAGCATGTTCCCTGCAATTTAGCTTTGTTCGGTATTGGTCATAGTGCAAGAGATACCTATGCAATGCTTTGTCAGCGTGGACTGGCTATGGAAGCAAAACCGTTTGCTATCGGAGTGCGGATTGAACATCCCCAGGAGCTTATTGACCAGAGTCAGTATGGAAATATGGCTGGGCATCCGAAGCTTGGTGCTGCTGACTATGCTTTAGTTTTTCATGATAAAGCTAATGGTCGGACGGCGTATTCCTTTTGTATGTGTCCTGGTGGGGTTGTAGTAGCCGCCGCTTCTGAAGCGGGAGGGGTTGTTACAAACGGAATGAGCCTTTTTAAAAGGGATTCGGGTATTGCGAACAGCGCGCTGGTAGTAAATGTCACAACCGCCGACTTTGGCAGTGGCATTCTGGCTGGCGTAGAATTTCAACGTCACTATGAGCGGTTGGCATTTCGATGCGGTGGCGAAAATTATTATGCGCCGATGCAGACGATAGGAGATTTTTTGGCTGGAAAAACTGGCAGTTTGTCCGGGCTGACAAAACCTAGCTATCGGCCGGGAACTAAATGCGCGGATTTGTCTGATTGCTTACCGGATTACGTCTCATTAACATTAGCCAGAGCATTGTCAACGTTCGGTGGCAGAATTCGGGGGTTTGATCATCCGGCGGCATTGATGACAGGAGTTGAGACAAGAACTTCTGCGCCGGTGCGACTATTGCGCGGACCGGATTATTTATCGTATAATATGGCTGGGCTGTACCCAATAGGCGAAGGCGCGGGGTACGCCGGAGGCATTATGAGCGCCGCCCTTGATGGAATGAATGCGGCAGCAGCTATTATTAAGAAATATAAACCTTTTTGAGGGGAGCAATTTTATGGGCAAACTTTTTGGCACTGATGGGGTTCGCGGCGTAGCTAATACTGAACTTACTCCCGAATTAGCCTTTCGCTTGGGAAGGGCAGCTACAGCATTTTTTGGACGGGAGTGCACTCGGCCAAAGTTTGTTGTTGGGCGGGATACTCGTATTTCTGGACAAATGTTGGAATCGGCTTTAGCGGCTGGCATTTGTTCCGCTGGTGGCGAAGCCATTAATGTAGGTGTTATTCCTACTCCGGCGGTAGCATATCTTGCTCGTGTTATGGGTGCCCAGGCAGGGGTAGTAATATCGGCATCACATAATCCCTATCCTGATAATGGAATAAAGTTTTTTTCTGGGAATGGTAATAAACTGCCGGATGCTACTGAAGATGAACTGGAAAAACTAGTATTGGCCGAACCCGATCTTTTGGCACGCCCTTCTGGAGAAAATGTTGGCTCCATTCAGTATCGTCATGATTTGATTGATACGTATATTGAGCATGCCATCAGTACGGTAGACGCTGATTTCAAGGGGCTAAAAATAGTCGTGGACTGCGCCCATGGTGCGGCTTACGAGGTTGCGCCGACAATTTTTAAACGGCTGGGGGCTCAGGTGATAGTTCTAAATAACCAACCGACAGGGACAAACATTAATCTAGAATGCGGTTCAACTCATTTGGACTCCTTAAAGGCAGCTGTAGTTGAACATCAGGCTGATCTTGGAATTGGTCATGATGGAGACGCGGACCGTTGTCTGGCGGTGGATGAAACCGGAAATGTTGTTGATGGCGATCAGATTATGGTTATTTGTGCTCAGGAACTATTGCGATGCGGAAAGCTTTCGGACAATACGCTGGTGGCCACTGTCATGAGTAATATTGGTTTACACCAGGCTATTAAACGGGCCGGGGGCAATGTGGTTATTACTCCGGTAGGCGATCGCTATGTTTTGGAGGTCATGAATGCTCATGGCTATAGTCTGGGAGGGGAACAGTCGGGCCATATTATCTTTAGTGAGCACAGCACTACTGGTGACGGGATTGTTACCGCATTACAGCTAATTGCGGCTCTAATCAATTCCGGTAAAAAACTTTCTGAATTGGCTGCGCTGATGACTTGTTTTCCGCAACTCTTGGTTAATGTACGGGTTGGTAGTAAAGACGGCTGGCAAGAAAACACTAATATTACGGCTGCCATTAGGGCGGCTGAGGCTGAGCTTGGTGAGAACGGCCGGGTTTTGGTTCGGCCGTCAGGTACAGAGCCACTTATCAGGGTTATGGCCGAGGGACCTTCGCTAGTCGAACTTGAACGGTTAGTGAAAAACGTTGTTGCAGTTATCAGGCAAGAACTACCGGGTTGACCAGATTGGTTTATTAGTATAAAATATATGCGTATAATGTAAGGGAGCACTGTAGTGCTCCCTTACGCTATACACATGCCCTGCTGGGAGGTGCGGCGGCAGCAAATTAGTGATTCGAGAAAACAGGAGGTGTGGAATATAAAGTATCTTTTACAAACGAATAAAAGCGCTGGCGCTTGCCTGAACGTATTCGGCAAGCGGACGAGGAAGAGGTTAATCGAAAAGTCGGCGGATGCCTCTCGGCTACTGCGGCCGTTAGCAGTCGACAAAACCGCGGGGTGACCTGCGGGACAAAACGCCTGTGGCAGAAAAAAACAAAGAAAACAGACAAAATATAGGAGGAATATACCTAATGTGTGGTATTGTTGGATATATTGGCCCTAAACAGGCTGCTCAATTTTTGATTGAAGGATTAAAAAAATTAGAATACCGGGGATATGACTCAGCCGGTATTGCCGTATATGATGGCAGTAAGATTAATGTTGAGAAAAGTGTGGGCAGGCTCAATGTTTTAGAGAAAAAGGTAGAACAGATTGCTCCAAAAGGTCATGTAGGTATTGGGCACACTCGTTGGGCGACTCATGGTCGTCCGTCTGATGCTAATTCGCATCCTCATACCGATTGTAGCGGCAATTTTGTGGTTGTGCACAACGGAATTATTGAGAATTATCTCCATCTGAAGGAAAAGCTTATTGCCAAAGGTCATGTTTTTACCTCTGAGACTGATACTGAGGTACTGGCTCACCTGGTTGAAGAGCATTACCAGGGTGACTTTGAAGCGGCGGTAAAAAAGGTTTTGGCTGATGTCGAGGGTTCTTATGCAATGGTTTTTCTTTCTAACTATGAACCGGACAAAATAATCTGTTCTAAGCAGGATAATCCGTTGGTTATCGGTTTGGGCGACGGGGAAAATTTTGTTGCTTCTGATATTCCGGCGATTATTAATCGTACTCGCAAAACGTATATTTTGAGTGACGGAGAAATGGCTATTGTTACTAAGGATTCGGTCTGGGTGATGAATCGGCAAGGCGTTCCGGTCAGTAAAAAGGTCTTTGAGGTGCATTGGGATGCCGAAGCTGCCGAAAAAGGCGGCTACGAACATTTCATGATTAAAGAAATCTATGAGCAACCCAAAGCGATTCGTGAAACTACTGCTGGCCGTCTGGCTAAGGACGATAGTAGTATAATTTTTGATGAATTGAAATGGACCAAAGATGATGTAGCTGCTATTAGGAAAATTACTATTGTTGCCTGTGGTACTGCTTACCATGCTGGGATAGTTGGCAAGTATTACCTTGAACAGTTAGCTCGAATTCCGGTCGAAGTAGATGTAGCTTCAGAGTTTAGATATCGTTCGCCACTAGTTGATGACAAAACATTGGCGATTGTTATCAGCCAATCAGGAGAAACACTTGATACACTGGCGGCGCTTAAGGAAGCAAAAAAACTCGGCGCCAGGACGTTGGCGATCACCAATGTAGTTGGGTCATCGATCGCTCGTGAAGCCGATCAGGTCATTTATACTCAGGCTGGACCGGAAATTGCGGTGGCGTCAACCAAGGCTTATACTACTCAGCTTATCGGTCTCTTAATGGTGGCCTTATATTTTGCTGCTTTCAAGGGAACTTTGCCAGAGGAGCGGATACAGGCAATAATCAGGGGGCTTAAACAATTGCCAAGTCAGGCCCATGAAATACTAGAAGATGTTGAGGCTATCAAGACCTTTGCTAAGGAGTATGGCTTTAATGAAGATGTGTTTTTTATCGGGCGGTCGTTGGACTACGCTGTGGCCCTCGAAGGTTCATTGAAATTAAAGGAGATTTCGTATATTCATGCTGAAGCTTATGCTGCCGGTGAACTGAAACATGGTACGCTGGCTCTCATAATTGAAGGTGTGCCAGTCATCGCGTTGGCTACACAACGCGATGTATATGAAAAAACGTTAAGTAATATTAAAGAAGTTAAGGCTCGCGATGCAGTGGTAATTGGTATCGGAATGCAAGGTGATGAGGAGATTAAAAAGTATGTCGATCATACCATTTTGATACCTGTTACTGATAAATATTTGGCTCCGATATTGGCGGTTATACCTCTCCAACTCTTAGCTTATTATGCTGCTGTTACCCGTGGTGCTGATGTCGATAAGCCGCGTAATCTAGCTAAAAGCGTAACTGTGGAATAAAATAGATAATAACATCAAAACCAGGACTCGCCTTAGGGCGATTAAGTCCTGGTTTTTTAGTTTGGCAAACATAAGAGTATTTAAGGCATGTCAAATAGTATAAGCCTTTTTATGATGCTAGGATTAAAGAGAGGACAATACGATTATTGGTACTTATAGCTTTCTTTTGCAATACCAACTTAATTACATAACATGTTTATCTAAATACTATACAAAATTATAAGGAAAAATATATTGACCGATTGAAATAAAATGTAGATAATATAAAAGGTTAATAAAGAAAAGGCTGATGGTTTAAAAGAAAATCAAAAGCAATGGATTTCATAAGTGCGAGGAGAGGGGAGATGTGAACGAGTATATGAAAGCACCCCAAACTACAAATCAGAAAATAGTGCGCTTTGCCATTGTTTTCGGTGTGGGAATGGCAGTTTTTTTTACGATAACTATTTTGCGGCATATGTAATAAATAGGCAGGTTGTTCTTTAACAAAGTTCTGAAAGTCTTGATGGTAGAGCTATGTTTTACAAAAAAATTACTAATGTATGTATATTGATTACTTGAATATATGGAGGAGTATTACTATGATTATTGGAATGATATTCGGATTAATTATTGGGTTAGCATTCTATGGGCTTGGTTGCTATATAACCTGTCGGTTATTACAAAAGTTTGTGCCATCTACTGAATTGAAAGAATGTCTAATACCATTTTGGAATATGTATCTTGTTTTGCGTGTTGCAGTAACTAATCCAGTTCCTTATTTTTGGTACATTGTATTGCCTTCGTTGGTGCTTGGCTTTTTAGGAGGGCTGTTGGATTTATCGGCTTTAAGAAGCCTTGGCAGTTTGATTGGCGCAATATTGTGGGCGCGAGCTATGGGCCTAATTGCTGAAAAACTAGGGAAAAACTTTTGGGCGTTTGCCGTTTTAACAGTAATTCCTGTTGGTAATTTTGTTGGGTTGTGCATATTGGCCTTTGATGACAGCAAGCCTTTAGAGAGATAAGAGTTTTTATATAAAACATTAAGGTTAATTTATAAAAGCGAAGCTTGAAAAGACTTTCAGAACTTTATTAAAAAACAATGATTGCGGAAGAAAAATGATAGTTAACTGGTTTTGGTGGGTGGGGTGAATGTTTATCAAGGAGTTGAAAGTATGACGGGTATTATAGCGCAATTAATCGCATTGGTTTCGTATGGCAATGAATTTTTTGCAACAGGCAATATTGCAAATGATTATTTTCCTGCAAATAGCACATTCACCTATTGCAATACGGCTGATTTTCGAATTATTAGGAAACGGTTTTTGAGCTCGGAAAAGAAAGAAAGTGTTGTGGCAGAAAATCCGCTGGAATGGTTTCGGTGGCTTAAAGTAAATGGGTGTCAAAGATTAAGGCTTAGTTATAAGGGGTCAGATGATACAGCAATAGCGCGGGACTATAAATTGGCAGGTTTTGTAGGCGGCGGTGGAACGTGGCTGTTAGAAGCTGTATATCCGAAACATAGAGACTGTTGGGCAAATCGCTGGGAAGTAAACAGGAGGAATGCAGATGATAGGAAGATATGGAGTGTTAATTATAGACGTATAATGGCTAAGCAACCTATTTATGATGCGAGCTTTGATATAAGAAAAGCAGCGGAGAATCTAGAAGAAGCGCTGATCCAAATTAGTAGTTTTGCACGGAGGCAACACCTGAACAATGGAATAGCGTGGGCCGGTATATTTGAGCAGGCGCGGCAAATTATGCGTAATCAGACATTGCGAAGTGATTACTTTCATCAAGATCTTATTGTAAATAAAAATTATTCCCTGCTTGCGCAGAAGACTATCTTTTCAGCTGCTTCGGCTTGGGTATTTGGTGGAATGGGTTCCTGGAATGACCTCGGTTTTGAGAGTGAAAAAGACCAGTTGCGGTATGAAGATTTATCCGCCCAGCTATACAAAGCGATAATAGAAGCGACTATTACCGTAATAAATTCGTATTGATGGAGGCTATTATGCTTACTGCAGAATTGCAAGAGAAATTAAACAAATTTATCGCGAAATATGAACTAGAAAGCATACAAGAATTGTTGTTACAACATGCTGAAGTTTGTATAGGTATTAAGCTGACTAAGGAAGAAGACTACAGCAGCATTGGCAACAGCAGGATTGCAGGTCAGCCTGATTTGCCGCCAGAATTTGAGTGGCCGGGTACTAATAAGGAGTATTATACTTTTCTTGCACAAATTAACTTGAGTGAAGTTCCTGGCAATTTTATAAATCATTTGCCCAAGTCAGGAATGCTGTACTTTTTTTTGGGCGTTGATGAATCAGTTTATGACATCGCTCACAAGGTACTTTATTATGATGGTGATTTATCTCGCTTAAAACTAACTCTGCCACCTGAAGGTAAAGAAGCGTGTTCGTCTGAATATCGCAATTTTATTTCCTATCAAATAGCTTTTGCTCCTGATTATTGTATTCGTCATAGTAGTCAGATTATTGAGTTCCTGCAAGATAGATATGAAGCAGCCTATCGTGAACTTAATTATGAAGATAGTCAACTGTGGGGGCGCCCAGCTGGTTTTGCCGGCGATGCGCGGCGTGATGCATATTTTTGCCGTAATGGGTTGGAGAGCTTATTATTTAATTATTTTGAAACACCAGAGAAAATTAAAGCAAAGGCGAAAATGACTCGAGCAAAGGGAAGAGAAGAGTATGCGGAAAAACTCGAAAATGTTATACTTCCCCAGTTAATTGAGTATACAACGAATAAGAAGCGCCATGATCAGGCAATTAAAAATTGGCAATTGTTGTTTAAGTTTGCTTCGTTAGAGGAAGCGGGCATGAACTGGTGGGATGCGGGGATACTGCAATTTTTAATTGATATAAATGACCTGGGAAAACGTAATTTTACTAATACATATGCTAATATTGCGCCAAGCTGAAAGTAATACGATAGTGGATTTGAGAACCATAATAGGAGGAATGTTGTGAAAATACGACTAGGGGGATTATTACTTATATTAGGCGGGTTGGTTCTGGGGTATTTTTTTATTTACACGCCTGTGGAGGAAGCCACGCAAGGAGCTAAGACCATTTCAACATCAATGAAAGGCGCAGTACTTACACCAATGGTTTTGGTTCTGGGGATAGGTATGTTAATCTGGGGTGAAAGGTTTACAACAGTTATTAGTAATACACCGGAAAAAGCCAAACGATATGGGAAAACATCTTTGGTTGGCTGGATGGTTTTAGGGACTGCGATGCTAAGTGGTTTTGGTGTATATTATTGGTTGGAGAATGCGCTTAAAGCATACGGCTATTATTAATTTTATCAATAATAGGGGTTTAGTATGTAGATGCGGATATCGGCCGATTTCATAATCATATCGTTGCAAAATGCTGAATAAATTCCGTATGTTGCATTATGGTGAACTAATAGTATGACACGAATATGGTACACAGAGCCCAATTTGAATATGGTATAGTTTAACTAGAAAAAGGCTGCCCGGAGAGGGTGGCTTTTTTATTTATGCAGGAGGTGAACTAGGATGTAGTTGCAGATAGTAGTTCGATAATCGTGATACTTTAAAGAGGAGGCAGGCGGAGATGAAAAATCTCGAAGTCGTTTGTGGGGTAAAAAGCAGTGAAAAGGTGATCACAACGACGATTACGGAAAAAAATAAGAAATATGGGGCAACGGATACCGATGTGTCTAGTGTGTATGTTGACTATGAAGGTAACTTAACGTTGATTAATCCGACAATTACGAAGAGCGGCGATACTTCGTCGTCAAACGCCAGCAGTTCAACCGGACTCAATGCGGCGGTATGGGCAAAGGGCGCTAGTACGGTGACGATTTCTGACGGTACGGTGACAACTGACGCTGTCGGAGGTAACGGGGTTTTCGCCGCTGATTTAGGTACAGCGGTAACGCTCTCGGATCTTACGATTGAAACCAGCGCTGATTATGCTCATGGCGTGGATGCGGTTAATGGCGCGTTGATAACGCTTAATAATGTGACGGTAACTACAGAGGGAGCGCATTGTTCTGCTATTGCCACGGATGCCGGAAGAGGGAATGCAACCACGCTAGTGGTTGCCGGTGGTACGTTTGTTGCTAATGGTGAAGGTTCGGCAGCGATTTATTGTGACGGCGACGGTGTCGTTACGGTATCTGATGCTACGGCTACAGCTACCAATGATAATGGCGCTGTAATTGATCGCAATGGGATTCTTAGTTTGAGCAATACTGTTCTTGTTGGTTCAGTCAATGGAATTATGGTCCATGACTCTGAATCATCAACGCGAACGGCGATTATAAGCATTGATGGGGGTTCAGTTACCGGGCAGGGAGGTGCCGGGATTTTGATTACTGGTACCGGAATGACGGCGGAGGTTACGGTTACTGGCGGCGCTGTTATCAGCGGGAGCAATGATACTATTATTGAAGCGGCTGAGGACGGACAGGCAATTTTTACTGCTGACGGAGAAACTTTGGCCGGAAATTTAGTTTCTGACAATACTTCACTTACAGCTGTTTTGCAAAACGGAACTATTTTGACAGGATGTATCAATGGTGAAAATACAGCTTCAGCAATTAATTTGACACTTGATGAAACAAGCACATGGAGTGTAACCGGAACATCGTATCTGACAACATTTACTGATGCCGATACTAGTTTAGCTAACATTGATGATAATG
>JAGGAC010000104.1 GCA_017889635.1 Bacillota bacterium
AACTGCTGGTATCCAGGAATTCTTGAAGCGGCTTCCACCCTACTGCAAATTAGACATCATCGAGCTTGCCGAAGAACGGATGCCGGATAATCCCTCACCAGCTGAAAAAACACAAGCGCTCACCCGTGAGGGTGAGCGCCTTTTAAAAGCCGTTCGTCCAGGAAGTTATCTAATTGTACTTGATGTGGCCGGACAGGCCATGTCTTCAGAACAATTGGCGGCCAAATTCGATAGTTTGGCCCTAAGCGGGCAAAGTGATATTACTTTTGTCATCGGCGGGGCTTTTGGGCTGTCAGCTGAGGTCGTAGCGGCAGCGAAGGAAAGATTATCGTTTTCGAAGATGACGTTTACGCATCAGATGATACGGTTGCTCCTGGTGGAACAGGTGTATCGGGCGTTTAAGATTAGTAGGGGTGAACCGTATCACTGGTAACGGTCTAAATCCGGATTTTTTCACAATAATAGGGAACAGCTATTTGTCTAGTAATGAACAAATAGCTGTTTTTGCTTTTAAGACATTCGTAACAAAATATATTCGAGGTGATGAATGTGCCAAGGTTTTGAACAGGATATAGGTACAGTATTAAATTTATTGTTAATATAAATTACAGTAATTTTTGCAGTATATGTTTTTTTGCAATAGACAGTCTGGATCATAGGTGGAGAAAGATATCTTTAAGTGTGGACGGTAATTTAATTTGGTAACTAAACTGAAAACTTTAGCAGCTACCTCATTGTAATTACTACATAAATCACTAATATCGTCATTGAAAAATTGAACAACAGATTTTCTTATAACAATTACAACATCACCAATTGTTGATTGCATAGGGGGTGGTATTTTTTTTGCTGTTAATACAGTACCAATAAATAAGGGGTTTTTATATAAGGCAGTACAAAAGGTTTGTGCTAACGTTTGCGGAGTATATGCTTTATTGGTAACAGGTACAACTTTATCACGGCTGTTGAGAACTACAATGTCAATGGTTATATTACCGATTTTATGGGTAAGAGGAAGAACATTGCGTAAGGCAGTTGCAATGTCGTTATCATAGTTTACCTTAATGGTTAAGGTATATTTATCTCCTTCACCTTCCAAGTCATTTACGGTAATATATGGACTTAATCCATAGGTATATTTGATTTCATTTGCAAAAGTATACCAAGGCGGAGATAATCTGATATTTTCCATATGATAGGCCTCCTTTTTTTACTGTACTATATACTATGTTAAGTAAACTAAATAGGTTAATTTTATAAGGGAGGGACGCAGTGCGCCGGGCGGCCAGTTTGTGCCAAAAGAGGATAGTAATGTTACCTTTTAGTCCTTCGTTATGAAAAGCATAGGATATAAGGAAGTTATTATTCAAATGGGGGCGAAGTAGATGGCAACACAAAGCTTTGAGGTTTTGGAGGAGGGGGAGAACGATATTAGCCCCAATGATGATTGGAGTTGGAGTAGAGGAGGAGAGCGAGGGTAGTGGTTAGTATTAATAGCGAAACTAATGGATAGAGGAAGATGCATCATTTTGAGCCGCTTACAGTGGTAGAGAACTAATATTAGTTGACATAGAAAGGCCGCGTTGAAATCTAAAGTTTCATCGCGGCCTTTTGGATAAATTTCCGTTAATGTTTTGCGGGGATTGTTAGACTTGGTTTATAAATACAGTAATCAATCTCCTACGCCGATGCCCTTGATTAAATCTCTGAAAAGATGGTCTTCTGAGGATTGACACATTTATAGTATAAGACTGAGAACCGGTTGAACCATAATAATCCGATGCTGTAATAGTGAATCGAACATACCGGCGTTAGTAGGAGTGCCGGAAATAGTGCCATCAGTGCTTAAGCTGAGTTCGGGCGGCAGTGATGGAAAAGGTGTAGGGCGATACGCCGCCGCTGGATGTTATAGTGGCGTTATAAGCTACGCCCACAAAACCGGGGGCCAATGTTAGTGGTTCAAGCGTAATATTTGGCGGAATCCTAATACTCAGGGCAAGGCTGTGATACCTGCCTGCTGCAATAGCCATAACATCTGACAGGTTACTTACCGGAAGGAAGCATTGGGACAGTTCTTATGCTTCTTTTCTTCTTTTATGCTAAACTGGAGGAAAAAGATGGCGGAGGGGGAAAATGCCAAGGATTGCAAGAAAGAAAAGTAATAGCGGTATCTATCATGTTATAGTAAGGGGAATCAACCGGCAGGATATATTTCACGAAGAGGAAGACTATACTAACAGAATGAACCATGCCGGAGAACATTGGGACTGGAGGAAAGATGTTAAGTTAAATAATTGCTGAAAGAAGCTAAAATGGTGAATGACAGCCATAGTAATTTGAGTGGTATCGTAGAGTGAACCGAACCCCTGGTGTGGGACTTTTTTAAGTGTCCATTATCAGGGGTTCGGTTTAGTTTAGGTTAATTTTTTATTGGGGAGGATGAACTCTTATGTGAAAATATGGAGGAGTTTTGTGTAGAAGTATGGAAGATTATAGAAAAACGTTGCTCATGGGAATAATGCTAAAATCATTACAATTTCGAGGCGATAAGTTTTGGAGAATTGTATGAATTGATCTACAAGGAGATGAACCCAATCAACAAATCATTTTGGTTGTTGTTTACGGTGGCTTCGGGAAACATATTTAATCCGTTAAATTCCTCAATGATTTCAGTTGCCTTGCCACGTATTCAAAGCGATTTTCAGCTGTCGTACACGACAGTATCTTGGCTAATATCATCTTATTATTTATCTAGTGCTATTGCACAGCCAATTATGGGCAAAATTGGCGACCAAATTGGTACGAAAAAAATGTTTTTGGGTGGACTCTTGCTAGTGGCGGTGTCGGCAGTGGCAGCACCTTGGGCGCCGACCTTTTTGGCTTTGTTATTGCTGCGCCTTTTCCAATCGGTGGGTAGTAGCTCCATTTTTCCTTCAGGTGTTTCTATAATCCATCGAAATGTACAAAAAAATCAGGCGTCGGCTATGGCTATTATTGCTGTATGCAATTCTGCTACAGCCGCGCTAGGACCCACGATTGGTGGTTTTTTGGTTGCATGGGGCGACTGGCCGGCAATTTTTACGATTAATTTTCCGTTGTTGCTGCTGAGTTTTTTACTTGGCTGGTTCTTTCTGCCTCCAGATCCTAAACAAATAAAACAACCCTTGCGTGAAATTCTAGGTAAATTGGATATTCCGGGAATTATTCTTTTTGCCTTGACGGCAGTCTTTTCTTTATGGTTTTTGCTGTCATTGGAAAGTCAGTTGCATCTGGTTAGCGGGCTGGCGGGGTTGATTTTTCTAGTGGGCTTTATTTGGTGGGAAATGCGGACTGAGAGTGCGTTTATTGATATTCGCTTTTTTTGCAGGCATCGTGAATTGGCGATTGTATATGGACAGTTTATGGTTCTCAATATTTTTTTTATGCGTTGTTTTTTGGTTTGCCAACTTATTTCCAAGGTGCAATGCACTTGGACCCGCGTCATAGCGGATTGCTGATGTTGTTTGCATCCGGTTGTGCGGTTCTTGTTTCACCGGTTATCGGTAAATGGATTGATCGCGTGGGACTGATTTGGCCCCTGATGGCCGGATCGATTTGCATGGTCGTAAGCGCGGTATTATTGACAGTTTATTTTATTGGTGCGTCTGTGCCTGTTATTGGCGCTATTTTAGGTACTGCCGGGGTCAGTTACGGTGTACTGAATGTTACTTTACAGGCTGCTATGATGAAGTTGTCTCCACCGGCTATAATCGGTGTGTCAGCCGGGTTGTTCCAGACCTCTCGCTATTTGGGATCTATCCTATCGGCAGTCGTGCTGGGATTGGTATTTGGCAGCGGGATTTCGTCAACAAACATGCAGAGTCTTGGTTATACGCTAATTATCATAAGTTTGATCGGTTGTTTGATTGGTTTTTACCTATGGAAAAGGTTGCGGCAGTCGTGACTACAAACGAAGAACTGTATCACTCACTGGTAATGGTGAAAAAAGTAGAACTCCTGTCAAATTTTCGTTAATTTGGCAGGAGTCTTGTGCATTTTTCGGAATAAATATAATAACGTATAATTTCAAATTAAGAAGTAAGAAGAATGCAATGAGTCGGAGAACTGTCACCTGACTCATATAACGGGTGGAAAGTCTAGGGATTTTGCAGACAGATAACGCTTGAAGCGAGTAAGAGATAATGGTAGGCATATATTGGCTTATAGTACAACTTGGAAGAGGGGGAGTTTGTTTTGATTAATCGTGCAAATCCGATAGTTTCGTTAGCATTACCGTATAAAATGGAATTTTTAAATATGGTAGTTGCATTTGTTGTGGAAATGGGTCAATCATTGGGAGCTGACGAAAAGGAAAAGGGACATCTGCGTTTGGCGGCGGAAGAGGTCTTTAATTATATTATGGAGGCTTTTCCCGCTTCGGACAGTGAAGAGGTTTTTTATTTGCGAGGCGAAGAAGAGGGAGATGCGGTTAAATTCACATTCAGCTATCACAGTACACCAATTAACGTTCGGGCGACACCGGAGTTTGCGGTCAGTGATATGGAGGCAACTTTGGGAGGGCTTGGACTTAGCTTGGCAAAGCAGGTAACGGACAGTTTCGAATGCATTAACTGTGGAAACGACGGCTGGGTGATTGTGTTTACCAAACGCGTTAATCAATTTAACTCGGTTTTACATAGACAAGTCATGCAGGCAGAATCGGAGTCTAATCTTCAGCAATCAGGTAGCCTGCATATTACGCGGGCAACCGTTAGATATATTCCGCAACTTATTGAGCTGGTGTACCGTACCTACCGTTATTCTTACGCCAAAAAATATTTTTACGATGCGGATAGTTTGAAAAAAGCGATTGAGGACGAGCACATTGTGGCGCTGGTGGCAGAAGACAGTACAGGGAAAGTGATTGGCAGTGTTGACGTGTTCTTTGATTCTCCGCAGGTGGCAGAAGTAGGCGGCGTGATGGTTGACCCGCGTTACCGTACCAGCGCCGCGATAATGCTGCTGGCAAGGGAAGCAAAAAGACTTTTCCGGGAAGACCTGTTTAAAAATACGGTGCTTTACGGGAAAGCAGTGACAACCCATACGTATTCCCAGCAGTTGATGAAATTATATAAGTTTGCGCCTTTAGGACTTCGTTTATCGGTATACGAACACGCCAACTTTATTGGCATTGCTGCGGAACAGAACTATCGCGAGAGCCTTCTTTTTGGAATCCTTACCAGCAATTTGGCTGGCAAGGAGATACGGCTGTATGTACCGCCGGAGCACAAGGAAATGGTGAATGCTTTGTTTGTCAATACAGAGATTACCGCAGAGATATTAGCGGAAGAATTGCCGACCGCCGCTTGCTCGCTTACCAGTATGACCAGTGTAGACAATGAGAAAAAAAAGGTCATGGAAGTGCAAGTGAATGAAATCGGCAGTGACTTTATGATGGTATTAAAAAAGAAGACGCTTGCCATGCAGCAGGATGGCTTTTTGACATGTTTGTTAGCCATACCGGCCGATAAGCCTTTGCCTGTCGGAATTGAACGGATTTTAAAAGATAATAAGTACTTTTTTTGCGGGTTGCATATCAGTACGGAGAATCGATGGTTTTTGTTGTATACCAATCTCTTTCACCAAAGATTCCAATTTGGTAATATAAAACTATATGATTCGATTGCACAAGAATTGCATCGTTATGTAGAAAAAGAATATTTGGCGATGTACCAATAAAAGCGGATACAGGGTAACGGTTCGATTTGTTTCCTGTCAACATTAGACGGTTGGCTGCGTACGGCAGCGGTTGGCGAAAAATAATGTAGAATGGGGGGAGACTGTGGCTGTTGCGGCCAGGTTGTTTAAGAACGGCTGTGTTTATACAGTTGACTCCAGGCAGAAAGTGGCGGAAGCTGTCGCTGTCTGCAAGAACGGAAATATAATTTTCGTCGGCGATAATGCGGCAGCCGAAGCGTTTTGCACGGCGGACACCGTGGTGACCGATTTGGCAGGAAGGCTTGTCTTGCCGGGATTTTCCGACAATCATACCCATGCCGGCGAATCGGCGGCAAAGTTCACCGGCCTCTACTTAGGCGATGTAAAGACGGTACCGGAATACATGGAAATCATCCGGGCGTTTGCCACAGACAAGGCCAATGCCCAAGCGACATTCGTGACCGGAAGCAACTGGGAACAGGCGGTTTTCCAAGAATACAACCTCAATACCTATGGTATTTCACCGGACAGCCATCTTGGTCCGAGCAGATTCCTCCTGGATGAGGCATTGCGAGGAACATTTCTGGAAAACGTGCCAGTTAAGTTGTATTCCAATGACCTTCACTGTGCCTGGTATAACAGTGTTGCCATCAAGCTTGCTCAAGGGAAGGGCTTCGATGTTGACGGCGGTATAACCGGGAACGAGGGTAGTGACATCATTACCAGGATTCCCGGGGATTTTAACGGAGAGTATCACGGTGTAGATTTTTCCAGGTACCGCGGACAGCCCTGGGGTGTATTCAAGGAAGCGGCCATTTGCCGATATATGGACGGATATATGCCACCAGTGTCTGCCGAGACGAAAAGTCGGCAGACAGAAGTAGGGGGGCGGGCCCTCATTAGGGAGATGAACTCCTACGGAGTGACACTGCTGCAGGATATACTGATTACTCCGCTTGTGCATAATGTGCATGTCGACTATGTATACAAGGCAATGAAAACAGGCCGAGAACAAATGCTGTGGAGAGTTGCCTTGTTCGGCGATGTGAATGATCCCGACAGGACGATTCGTGAATTTCGCGAAGTACAGCGAATATATTCAGGAGTGGAAGAATTTGAGTTTTTTTCCGTCAAAATATTTGCCGACGCCATCCAAAAAGGCATGTATGTAATGGAACCCTACGCCGATGAACCTGACGATCCGGCAAATATCGGCTGCGGGCTGGAAGAAGCCTGGGAAAAATACGGCGAGAAAGATCTCAAACATACTATAACCCATCTTCTGCTGGTCTGTCCTGAAGATATCAGACGTATGGCACAACTGAAAGTTGTTGCTTCGGTCAATTCTTACTGGCATTATAAAGAGCCCTTCTATTATGAAGAAATTTTCGAGCCTGTCCTTGGCCCAAAACGGGCCGAAACTAGTTTCCCGGCTAACAGTTTTTTTGTTGAAGGCGTCGTGGCTTCTATGGCCACCGACGGAATAATCAGCGAGAAACCTGCTCCGCTGTGGGGGATCGAGATTGCCGTTACCCGAAATGCTCCTGGAGCAACAGACAGCAAAAGGCTGCACAACCCAGCTGAGCGAATTTCACGCCACCAGGCGATAGAAATGTGTACTATTAACGGCGCGAAGGCACTTGGGCTTGATGAGGTCACCGGGTCTCTGGAGGTTGGGAAACGGGCTGATATGGTGATTTTGGACAAAAATATTTTGACCATTGCAGCGAATGAGATTCACTCTGTAGAGATTCTTGAAACCATCAGCAAGGGGAAAACACTGTATATCTCCCCAAACTGGCAGGCAGAAATAGCACGCAGCAATAGGCAATGACCATTTTTTGAATTTGAACGGAGGTTTGTGAGATGGACTTGCCTGACAAAGTTACGGAAAGCACACTAAATCCCCTAGGATATGAACAATCGCTTAAAAGAGTTCTCAACGTGCGACACCTTATTTGGTTTGGTCTCTCTTATCTGGCTCCCATTGGCGTTTTTACCCAGTTTGGTATTATGACTGGCATGACCCATGGCATGACAACCTTGTCGTATATTGTAGCCACCGTGGTAATCTTGTTTACCGCCTTCAGCTACGCCAATCTGGTATCGGTTTTTCCGGTTGCCGGTTCTGCCTATACCTACGTGCAGCGCTCCATCAACCCCCATGCCGGTTTTATCACTGGCTGGGTTATGCTACTGGATTATCTCTTGCTGCCAATGATCTGCATCCTACTTCTAGGGCTGTTCATGAACCAATATTGTCCTGTTGTGCCGGCATGGGCTTGGATACTTATCAGCGTGGCTGTCGTCGGCTTGATCAATATCCTGGGTATTGAACCGTCGGTTATGGTCAATACCTGGACGGTCATTCTCCAGGCCGGCTTCTCCTTATTGTTCCTGTTCGTAGTGGCTAGGCTCATCTTAGAAGGCGGCGGGGCAGGAACCTTCTTTTCCTGGGA
>JAGGAC010000105.1 GCA_017889635.1 Bacillota bacterium
CCCGTACCATGTCATTCAGAAAAGGCATGACTATCGCAAAAGCCCGCAATATTTCTTCGTCACTAAGCTCTTCCTGAAAATATTTACTATAATCCATTAACCATAGTCTCCTTTACTTTGACTGACTTGTCTTCTGCGTTTCTTTCGCTAAGAAACGTATTTCGACTTTTTTCGTCATAAACCTGCAAGGGCTTAACTTTCTTTTAGCTAATTACCCGGTTGCAGCTGTAAGGTCTTTCCTTGTATATTTAGTGACTTTGGTAGACGAAATATTTTAGTAAGGCACGAGGTTTTGATATAATATAAAACAAGGAATAGTAAAAATTGAAGGGCGATAAGCGATAATGGGAAATGTATTTTTCTATTCAACTATGGTGGGGGAAATTGGCATTGCTGATAATGGAACCGCCATTACTAAAGTGTATTTTAGCAGGGGGCATAGACCAGAGGCTCAAGAGGTAGGGGAGAGTGCTTTAATAAAAACGGCTGCGGCGCAGCTTAAGGAATACTTTGGCGGCAAGCGAAAGTCATTCGAGTTTCCGCTTGCGCCGGAGGGGACTGTCTTTCAACAGGCTGTATGGGAGGCTTTGCAAGTTATTCCTTATGGTGAAACCAGGAGCTACAAAGATATTGCGGTAAGTATTAACCAACCAAATGCTGCGCGGGCAGTCGGTATGGCAAATAACAGAAATCCGATAGCGATTGTCATTCCCTGCCACCGCGTTATTGGCGCAAATGGTAAGCTGGTGGGATATGGAGGCGGCCTTGACATCAAGGAAAAGCTTCTCGGTCTGGAGCAGGCAGTTTTGGTTAACTAGGAGACTTTTATTATGGAAAAGACGATCAGAGAAAGGCTGTTTGTGTTAGCGGAAGAAGATTATCAGAAGTTTTCAGCCGCACTTATACCGAACATCGCCAACGTTATCGGTGTTCGCTTGCCTTTGCTGCGGAAAATTGCCAAAGAGATTGTCAAAGGCGATTGGCGACAGTTTATGGCAGTGCCGGAAAGCGAGTACTTTGAGGAAATCATGCTTCAGGGTATGGTACTTGGTTATGCGGAAGCAGAGGTTGAAGAGCGGCTTTCCTATATCGCCGCTTTCATTCCCCGAATCGATAATTGGTCGGTGTGCGATAGCTTTTGTACTGGATTGAAATTCACCAATGATAATAAAGCCCGTGTGTGGGACTTTTTGCAGCCCTATTTAACCTCAACAGAAGAATATGAACTTCGCTTTGCCATAGTTATGCTGCTTAATTTCTATATCGAGGATAAGTATATCCAGCAAGTGCTGATGGGTATAGATAATGTAAAGCATGCTGGTTATTATGTGAAGATGGCTGTTGCCTGGGCGGTTTCGATATGCTATGTGAAGCTGCCGGAGCCTACTGGTTTCTATCTTGCCAACAATACGTTGGATGATTTTACTTATAATAAGGCGCTGCAAAAGATAACAGAGTCTTGTCGAGTAGACAAGGAAACAAAGGCTTTAATTCGGAGGATGAAGCGCCGCTAAACGAAAGCGGAGGTTTGCATGATAATCAGCGCGAGTCGAAGAACTGATATACCGGCCTTCTATTCCGAGTGGTTTATAAATCGGTTAAAAGCTGGTTATGTATATGTAAGAAATCCGCTGAACTGTAGACAAATCAGTAATATACAGCTTAATACTGCGGTGGTGGATTGTATTGTCTTTTGGACAAAAAATGCCGCTCCGATGCTGGATAAGTTGGAAATAATCGATGAGCTGGGCTATCGGTATTATTTTCAGTGGACGCTGACTCCATATGGTAAAACGGTTGAATATAATCTGCCTGACAAAAGCGCGGTTATTGAGAGCTTTAAAACCCTGAGCAATAAGATTGGCCGCCAGCGTATTATTTGGCGTTATGATCCTGTAATTGTCAGCCGTCAATTTCCGGTGGAATATCATATTGCTATGTTTTCGAAGCTGTGTCATGAACTAACCGGATACACTAATAAGTGTATTTTTAGTTATGTTGATCTATATCCTAAAATTAAAAACCGTGTAGCAGGGATTGGGGCGAGCGAGGTTGATACAAAGACAATGCTGGAAATAGCCGCAGGCTTTTCGGTGATAGCAAAGCAATGCGACATCTTGCTTGAAACGTGCTGCGAACAGATAGAGCTTAGTCAATTTGGCATTGCACATGCCGCCTGTATTAACAAGCCGACAGTTGAGGCGATTATCGGTTATCCGATCAATGAAAAAAAGGCTCAGGGTCAGCGGGAGTATTGCAATTGTATCGAGAGTGCAGACATCGGCGCTTATGATTGCTGCGCTCATGGCTGTATTTATTGCTATGGAACCGCAACCGCCAAGGCGGTGCAAGAAAATATTAAGCGCCATGATGTCAACTCACCACTGTTGACAGGCTGGCCTTGTGAAAATGATAAAATTACTAAGCGAGTATCCAAAACCCTGAAAAATTCACAACTCAGGCTGCTTTAATATGGGCGATAATGCAGGAGTTTGCTGGTGGATGTAGAAATGAAAAGTTTACTAAATTTGAGCATGAGTTGAGGTTTGGGGAAAAAATATGAAAAAACCCTTACAATTAGTCGTTGTACTTGTCCTTTTTCCGATGATCCTGGCAATGGTTGGGTGGCGGGAGTTAGCCGGAGTCGATGCTATCATACTACATAATCAAGTTTTAGCCCTGGTGCTGCAATTTTTATGTGAGACTACTATCTTTGCCGGATTTGGCGGTGCGCTGGCGGGAATAATCGGAATGGTCCTGACCGTGGTTTGCGGACGCTTAGCCTATCAATCGCGGGATCATTTAATTGCGGTTTTTTCTACCTGCCGTCAATGGCTGCCGTTTTTATTAATGGCGATTACTGCATTTTGGATGTTGGCATTGGTCGGCGTAACACTGGTTGAGGGAATTGGCGCAGTAAAGGCTATTATATATTCAAAAGCAGATAGTGGTACAATAGAGTTTGGGTTGCGGCTGGCTTTGCTGGTGGCTAGCGGCTTATTTTCATATTTTGGCGTTATGGCGGTGTTGAATTTGCGAAAGGACCTCGGGGCGTTTAATATTCAACCCATCGTGCTGCAGGGGCGGCACTATCCTGAAGTTAAAGCTCCGGGTCTGTGGCGCTATGTGCGCAACATGGCCCAGCGGATGGGGGCACCGATGCCAAAACATATTGTGATCGGTTTAGCGGAAGGGTTTTTCGTTACCGCACATGACGTAATCTTGCAACCTACCGGGGAACGTATTACAGGTAATACCCTTTATTTACCCTTGAGTTTGGTGGTACTCTTGCCTAACACGGAGCTGGAATTCATCATTGGGCACGAGCTGGGTCACTTTTGTGGTTTGGATACCGAATACAGTTTGCGCTTTGTACCAATCTATAGCGGAATGTGGCACAGTTTGTCGGCATTAAATCAAAAGGATAGTTGGACGGTCAGGTCGGCTATAATGCTGGGCGAATTTTTCTTGGAACGCTTTGATCATGCGGTGTATCACTGGGGGCGTAAGCGAGAGTTTGAAGCAGATAAGCTGGGGGCTGCCGCTGTCGGAAATCGTGTTGCGGCGCGAGCTTTGCTGCGCATTTCAGCCTTAATGCCGGTCATGGGCAAGGTCATAACAGAGGTGGCGGAGCATCCTGATGAAGCCCCGGCTGATTTATTAGAGTGGCTGGTGGAGCGGGTTCGGGCAACTGATTTAGGAGATCCGTGGCACAGCTTAGTAGAGACTGGTGTAAATCCTACTGATACCCATCCGCTAACTCAGCATCGGCTTAAAGCTTTAGGGGTTAAGCTTGATGATGCTTTGGTGCAGGAAGTTATTGTTCCGAAAGATGATAAGGGTCTGCAATTTCTTGATGCATTCTTCACAAACCGGATAAGGGTGATTCAGCAGCTTTCCGCCGATCTTGTAGAGTTTTTTTACCGGCAGAAGGAAGAAGTACGTTTAAATTTAACGGAAGCAATTAAAGAGATGGCGGATAATCAGGAACTAAGAGAAAGCGTGGGGCTAGCCGGTATTGAGTTAGGTGCTGGTTGTAACGGTTTCTTAGTTAAATGGGGCTTGGTTTTTGGCGGGGTTGGTTGCCTGGTGACAGCGGGCTTGTTTTTTAAGCAAGACCGACGATGGGGATTGGCTCTAGCCGGACAGCGATCGCAGCATTGAGAGGAGTTTTTTAAATATGATTATTTTTAAAAGTGAACGGGAAATAAAAATGATGCATGAAGCAGGTAAACTATTAGCTTCATGCCATAAGGAGATTGCAAAAATAATAAAACCGGGTATTCGGACATCGCAAATAGATGTCTTTGTCGAAGGATATTTGGCCAAATGGGGAGCTACGCCTGAACAAAAAGGATATCAAGGATATCCTTATGCTATCTGTGCTTCTGTTAATGATGAGATTTGTCATGGTTTTCCTAATAATAATCCGCTTAAAAACGGCGATATAGTGACAATAGATATTGTGGTTAATTTAAATGGCGCGCTTGCTGATTCTGCTTGGTCTTATGCCGTAGGTAACATTTCGGATAATGCAAAGCATTTACTTAAAGTTACCAAAGAGTCGTTGTACAAAGGCGTTGAACAAGCCCAGGTTGGAAACCGCTTAGGTGATATTGGGTATGCGATACAAAGTTTTGTTGAAGCCGAAGGTTTTTCGGTTGTTAGAGAATTTACTGGGCATGGAATCGGGAAAAAAATGCACGAAGAGCCGGCTGTACTTCATTACGGCAAAGCCGGCAAAGGTACTAAATTGAAAGAGGGCATGGTCATAACAATTGAACCGATGGTTAACGTTGGCATGTGGCAATGTAAAATAGATTCCAATGGGTGGACTGCAAGAACTGTTGATGGCAAGCTTTCGGCTCAGTATGAACATACCATTGCCATTACACAAAATGGCCCGTTGATTTTAACTGAGCAATAGTTTTGGTCATAAATGGTTTGCGGATGGCTTGGTAATTGAATAAGGGTATCTTATCTTCGCTTAGACTTTGGTTTAGGCGAATTTTTATTTGTGAAAGTTTTCGTGTGGAAACTCGCCATTAAAGGAATTTTGCATAAGAGCATAGAATTATGCACAGCCCAATATTAAATATAGTGATTTTTAATGTTGGATAAAATAAATATGTATTGTAATCTGTAAATTAACATTGTAATGGCGCTTATAATTTTATGCTTTGAGGAAGTGATTGAAACATGAAGAAAACTCTCCAATTAATTGCGGTGCTTATTATTTTTCCGGCATTATTGGCCATAGTTGGCTTTTGGGAGCTGGAGCGTTATCATGAATACGGCTCGGTTCCTGCTGTGGCTGATGTTGAGGTCCAGCATAAGATTGCAAAATTAGAGAAACTAAAAGTTGATGTGATGAAGGATAGTCATATTACCATAACCGTTAATGGGAAAAAATATGGTTCTAGTGCGGCGGCCAGCATGATCCAAAAAGAAATTGATTCCTTGTCCGGAAATAGTGGATCGACGGTACTTCATGATAAAACCCTGGCCCAAGTGGTGGTCGTATTATGCAAAATAATGATTGGCGCAGGTATTTTGGGGGCGCTGGTGGGAATGTTGGGTTTACTGTTGGCGACTATTGGCGGACGCTTGGCATACCAATCAATGGATCGTCTGATTTCGATATTTTCGGTTTGCCGGAAGTGGCTGCCGTTTTTATTGGCGGCTATTACCTTACTGCTTACTTTGGCGGTAATCAGTCTGACGGTGATAGAAGGCGTTGGAACAATCAATGCGCTGATGAACGATTCCGCTATGTCAAAAGGCGAGTTTAAAATACGGCTGGTTTTGCTGATGCTCGGTTGTTCATTGGCTTATCTGGGTTTCATGGCGGTGCTTAATTTGCGTAAGGCCATAGGAGTTTTTGGCAGTCAGCCGATGGTTCTTTTGGGCCGCCAAGTAACAGAGGATCAGGCAGCTGGTCTTTGGGAGTATGTGCGCAATCTTGCACAGCGCATGGGAGCGCCGGTACCCAAGAATATTGTGGTGGGTTTGAATGACGGTTTTTTTGTTACGGCGCATGACATAGTGCTAGAGCCAACGCAAGAACATATAACCGGTGAAACGCTGTTTATACCTTTGAGCTGGGCGGTACTACTGCATAAGGATGAGATCGAATTTATTCTCGGACATGAGCTAGGCCACTTTTGCGGTTTGGATACTGAATACAGTTTGCGGTTTTTACCGATCTATAATGGGATGGAACGTAGTCTGGCGGCTCTGAGTCAAGTAGGAGGCTGGACTGAAAAACCGGCTATAATGCTAGGCGAATTTTTGTTTGAACGTTTTGATTATGCGGTGCATTATTGGGGGCGTAAGCGCGAGTATGGGGCGGATCAGCTGGGTGCCAGTATTACCGGGGCTGGGAATCGCGCCGCAGCGCGGGCTTTGCTGCGTATTTCATCGATTATGCCGATTATTAATGAGGTCATGAGTGATGTGGCGCGGCAGCCGGAGAAAGTGCCTGCCGATCTGCTTCAATGGCTGGTGGAACGGGCTCGTGAAAAGGGGTTTGAAGATCCGCGAAATAATTTGGATGATGTGGCCATACATCCTACGGATACACATCCGCCAACCCA
>JAGGAC010000106.1 GCA_017889635.1 Bacillota bacterium
CAGGAGTTTCTGCGACTAAATTTAGTAAACTAAGATAACTGATGTTAGAAATGGCCTTACGATTAATTTTAGTCATTTGTATCAGCCTCCAGTTATGCGCATATGTACTTATATTACTATAGTTATAGTTCTTTCCCGATTCGACTTTATCCTGCATAATAAAACAAAGTATACCCTTCGCACAATTCCTAAATTAACATAAACTATACGATTGTTAAGAAAAGTATCATAAACCTCAAGACACCGCGAAAATATTGAATTTTTCTATTTACGGAATTGGTTATTATCGGACAAGTAATCATCCATTTGTTCTACTATAAATATAATAAGCGATCTACGTTAGTATGGCTTTTAGAGCCTTTTTGAAGAACCTCTTAACTGCATCTTTATCACGCTGTTCAGATATAAAAAAGTCGATAGTGTTTCCTGCAGAAATCTACTGCTCTATATAAATATGCATTTTTACCCTTAATTTTTAGATAGGTTTCGTCCATCCGCCACGAATCATTCGTTGGTTTTAGGTGTTTTCTGACCTTCTCACTAAGAATCGGAGAATTCTGATGAACCCATCTCATAGCCGTTGTATGGCTAGCTTCAATCCCCTCTCATTCATCATCTCAAGCAGCATTCTGTAACTGAGTGGATATTTAAGGTACCAGCGGACGCAGACCATTATAATTTCAGACTCAGAATGTTTCCACTTAAACAAATGCTGAGACATTTTTCTTACCTCTACTTTCAAATTTCGGGTAAGATTATATCATGGCTTAGTTTTTTGCACCAGAACCTGCATTTGTAATCCTCACTTCCATTTGTAATCCTCAGACCATCCACAAGCGCGTGAAGCCTTTTCGGCAGCATCGCGTATTTTCTTTATTAATTCTTCTTTACGCGAATTCATTCTACTGGCTGCTCCTGACACACTTATTGCCGCAACAGGCCTCCCTGTACGATCCCTTACCGGGGCCGCAAAGCAAACCAACCCTTCCTCCGATTCCTGCTGATCTTCACCGTATCCCTGTTTACGTATTGTTTCTAAACATTGTCGCAGTTCATTACTATCTGTAATCGTAGCGGGTGTATATTTTTCAAATTGGACAGTCTGCAAATACCTTTCTAATTCCGCTTCAGGTAAAAAGGCTAAGAGTGATTTACCAGTACCTGTTACATATGCAGGCCGTTTCATTCCAATAACCGATGTCATACTAGCTGGATTATTACCCTGCACCTTATCAACAAACGTAATTGTCCCCCTGCTATAAAGGGATAAGTGACCGCTTTCCCCTGTTTCACGACTAATCGCTGCAAGAAAAGGATGACATTCCTTAATAATATTTAAGCGGCTCAGCATAGTGCCGCCAATGTTAACAATCTTAATACCTAATTTATATTTTGCATTATCAGGGTTTTGCTCCACAAAACCACGGTTTTCCAATGTAGTTAGTAAACGATGCACAGTACTTCTGCCTAAATCTAATGCTCGACTTATATCGTAAACGCCCAATTCTTGCACATTTTGAGAAAATAATTCCAATATTCTTAGGGCATTGTCCACTGATTGCAACACTTTTTCCGACATTTTTACCTCCACTAGTAATGATTTTATTTTAGAATAATTAGCTTATTGTACTTCTGCATACGAAACAAAATTCCTGCCATAATCTATTCTAATAATATCATTTCCAGTAAGGCACCTTAGAAAACCTAAGTGTTAATCGCCGCAATAAGTTCATCCATCATGTCCATAACCATTATTTCAGTTTCATTGATTTCTGCCAGCGCTATATTATCAAGATGAATGCCACAACAAACGACTACATTTGCAGCCAAAGCCGCTGAAAGCCTTGCGGCGGCTTTACGAGCTAACTCATCCTCTTTATGGCCTGGCAAGGTTATATTCGATATTGTTGCGCTGAGTTTATCCTCTCCCGTAAGACTTTCCCAAATCTGAGCCACTGCCACTGCGCCAAGATGATGCCGTTCACCGCCGCTCAGCGTTACACATGCATCAATACCCATACGGATCATTTGCAGCCGTAAAGCTATCCGCCCTATCTGCCGTTCAATTAGTATCATATACCTCGTCATCTTCTTCCTCTTGTAGTAAATTTAGCACATCAAGAGAAAATACGGTTCCGAGAACCTCAGAACCGTATTTTCCCTCTAAACCCGCAATAGTTTTGCCTCAGAATATTTCGAAAATACCAGCGATATGCTTAACTACTATTAATGGGATCAAACACATAATCGAAATAACCATCTTGGTTTTATCATATCGGATTTCCTAGATTTATAGGAAAGTAAATAATCTTTTCAACAACATCAAAGAGGGCCTTCACATTCTCTAGCTTCGAATTCCTTGGCATATTACATCCCGCACTCTTACCAATTTCCCCTGATAAGAGCAATAACTCATTCTTGAATAGGTTCTTCTATCGTCAAAACTGTTAAAACACTGAGGATTGCCATGAAACCCAAGAATATAAATATTACATCAAAATTTTTGTATACATCCAGCAAATAACCGCCGATTATCGGCGAAAAGAAGCCGCCCATATTCCCGACAGAAGTTACTATGGATATGGCTGTAGGATAGGTTTTACCAGTGGTCAAGCCCATGGGATAAGCAAAATACATGGGCCAGGCCATATTGAGTAATCCGCAGGTCAGGAACAGAATGCCAGCCAATATAGTAGCATCATTAGGAGCATTAAGGAGCAAAAACAATGTACCGACAAAACATAGCGGACCAACTATTTGCATAGGCTTACGGCGTTTTAAAAGCACTTTGTCGGATAACCAGCCGCCAATAAGCTGACCGACCAAAGCCCCCACCCATGGTGAAGCAGCGACCCAACCCATTTTAACAAAAGAGTATCCCTTGCCATTCACGAGATAAGAAGGAATCCAGGTCATAAGACCATAAGTGACAAAACCTATAAAGAAGTATGTAAAAGCAGCCCCCCAAATATTCCAGGACCTAAATACTTCGGCATTCGTTTCCAAAACCTTAACTTTTTTAGCACGAATAAGCTTATCAATCCAGCCTAATGATCCTTGTGGCTGACCTGTTTTTTGATCAACTGCTGCAGACGCCGTACTATTGCGAATATATTCAACTTCAGCAGCATTGCAGTAAGGACTTTCTTCCGGGCGACTATGCACCATAAAATACCATACAATCGACAAGATGATACCCGGAATGGCAAACCAATAAAAGACGGAACGCCAGCCATAATTAAGCATAATCCACACACCCAACGGCGGCACCGAAATTAAGGCCAACGAAGTTGCTGCCATAAATATTCCGGCCGCAGTACCTTGTTCTTTGGGCGGATACCAATTTTTAATTGTTGCAGAACCACCTACCGGGCTTGGTCCCTCAAATAATCCTAACCCAAGGCGAAACCACCTCATCATCGTAGCATTGGCGGATGTGCCAATCAAATAAGTAAATACTGAAAATCCTAAGACGGAAGCTGCAACCATACCACGAGTGCCAAATCTGCTCATAAATAAACCGGCCGGAATTTGTGTAATAGCATAGCCGAGGAAAAAGAAACTCATCAAAGAGCCTGCTTCTAGATTGGTAAGTTGAAATTCTTTTTGAATCATAGGTAAAACGAGGCCAAGGTTAGACCGGTCCGCAAAGTTAATAAAATAAAAGGCAAAAATAATTATCAGAACTACCCAACGATACTTACTCCTACTTGTAACTTTTGCTTGTATAGCGGGATCAATTGAAAGATTTAACATTTTTTCTCCCCCTTTATTATAGTTAACTAAAATTTGCAACAATTTCTGTCTCACCACCTGCAGTAGTGAGACAGTCCAACATCAGCTTTACTTCACATTATTTTGCAAACAATGACGGTGCAAAACGCTTTGCGTCTGTTTCCTTAAATTTAGCTCTTTGAAATCGATCTTTCAACTTATAAGGCACCGTACAGTCAAAAATAACTTTACAAGAAATGCCCTCATCGCGAATGGAAGCACTAAACTGCGGCGATTGGGACGGATCCAAGGGATGACAACGCACCCCAGGGATAAAGATGGTGCTAACATCGCCTTGATACCGGGTATTTAGCGCCCATAAAACATCATTACTGTCAAAGGGATCAACATCTTCATCCACCAAAATAACATGCTTCAGCTCAGAAAAAGCCGAAAATGCCAGCAATGCCGCCTGTCGCTGCCGCCCCTCATCACTGGGGATGCTCTTTTTGAATTGCAGGACAGCCATATATTTCCCGCCGCCTGATGAATGGGCGTATACATTTAATAGCCGGCCAGGCATAGCGCGCTCAACCATTTGTAAAATACTAGCTTCTGTAGGAATACCCGCTAAATTCACATGCTCTTCACTGGGGCCGATCACCGTTTGTAAGATTGGATTACACCGGTGAGTCACAGCCTTAACTTTAATAATAGGTACTGACGGATTAGCCGGTCCGGTGTAACCGGGAAACTCCGGCATGGCTTTGCCGGTATTGCTATGCTGATCCTCTCTAACTCGCACATTGGGCAGCAATTCACCCTCAATGACAAACTCAGCGTTAGCAATGGCTTTGGCCTTGACCGTCAGGCAATCCACAAGTTCCACCGACTGTTTGCGGATACTGCCGGCTACCGACAGTTCGTTAAAGCCAAAGGGGGTCGTGGGCGGCTCAAAGCAGGCGCCAATTTCAATAGCCGGATCTACGCCAATATTAATTGTGATCGGCAGCGGCTTACCTGCTGCTTCCGCTTTTTGCCGGAAGGTATCCAAATGCCGGCCTGGTACAAAATATATAGAAATTTCATCAGGACCTTGTACACACAAACGATGGATAGTAACATCAGCTTCGCCGGTTTCCGGATCGGAAGCGTAAGCCATCCCAATCGTAATATACGGACCGGCATCTTCTTCCGTATTAGTAGGCGCCGGTACGATGTTGCGAATATCAAACCCTGGTTCATTCGCCCGGTAGACCACCTCTTGACATACAGCTCTTTCCTGTGGTATAGTCACTGGCGCTATTGGCGTTGACACCGCCTCATTTAAGAGAAAACCAAGACATTCCGGTTCTGCTCCCAGCATTAAGGCTACCCGTTTGCGGCTAGCCAGAAGCCCAATCAAGACCTGAACATTTTTATACCCGTTAACATTGTTAAAAATCATAGCCGGGCCAATACGAGTCGGACGTTTTACCGTACCGCCGGCTCCTATATAACGATAAACCCCCGATAGTTCGGCATGCGGATCCACAGGTTCATCTGTATAAAGCAGTTCGCCCGGTACTGTTTTCAATACTTCAAGAGCTGAGCGCAAATCAAAAACTTGCGGATTATCGTTCATTAGTCGTTACTCCTTTAAAAACGAGACTAAACTTTACTTGGAATTATAACTCCATGTGAAGTTTAGCTCTGTTTAAAAATCCCCTGTTTCTTACAGTGATTGCAGTACAGATACCGCAATAGAATTAAGCTTGTTTTCCGCCGAATCGCTGCGAGAAGTCATAATTAGCGGCACCTTAGCTCCTGTCACTACCCCAGCCGTCTTAAAGCCGGCAAAATAACGCAGCGACTTATCCAAAATGTTACCGGCCGCCAAATCGGGCATAATAAGTACATCGGCCAGGCCGGCTACTTCACTCTTAATCCCTTTATGCTGTACTGCTTCCAAAGAAACGGCATTATCAAAGCCCAGCGGCCCGTCAACCCGGCAGTCTTTGATCTGCCCCCGCCAATTGGCCATTGTTAACATGGCGGCATCAGCAGTGGCCTGAATATCAGGATTAACCTGTTCCAAAGGAGCAATAACCGCTACTTTTGGGTTTTCAATTCCTAGTTTTTTGCATAACTCTACCGTATTTTGAATGATCAGCAGTTTTTTGTTATAATCAGGCGCTACGTTAATCGCACAGTCGCTAATCATAATGATGCGGTTTTCTTGACGATACTCAGCAACCGTCACTTGACTAATTAATGCTTTTTCGGCGATAAGTCCGAGATTTTTGTCTAGCACCGCTTTCAAAAAAACCCCAGTCTGCAATAAGCCCTTCATCGGCATATCTACTTTTTTCTCGGACACCATTGACGCGGTAATTCTGGCCGCTTTATTATCATCTTTTTCATCAATAATTTCCCAAGCATCAGGCTTTTCCCCTAATTGGGTTAATAATTGCCCTATTTTAGTGCCATCGCCAATTAGAACAGCATCTAAAATTCCAGCCCGGCGGGCGTTAACCACCGAAGTCAGGGCATCTAAATCATGAGCGGCAGCCACTGCCGCTGTTTTTTTAATGTTGTTCTCTTTAAGCCAAGCCAGAATAGCATTAAAATCCGTAAAGGCCATCTGTACCCCTCCCTATAGTGATTTAAGGGGTTCATTCCCCCGCAAAGCTTCCAGTGTTCCGAGAGCCAAGGCATCCATCTCGTTTTCACCGGGATATAAAGTAACCGGAGCAATAAACCCTATCCGCTCTTGCATCCTGGCTGTAATTTTTTTCGAATTGGCGATACCACCGGTAATAACAATGGCGTCTACCTTACCCTCAAGTACCGCCCCCATTGCGGCCAGACATAGGGCAAAGTACTCATCAGTTGCCGCCTTTTCTTCTACTGTCCGCACATCATTTTCTTTAAGGTAAGCGGTTAGGCCGCCTTCGCCGTTTAGCATTTTTTCAACTTCTTTATGGGTGTAACGCCCGGAGAAGCACAGCTTCACCAATGCTCCTACCGGCAGCCCGCCGGTACGGTTAGTAGAGAATGGTCCGTCACCATCAATGCCGTTAGTAGCATCAATCATTTTTCCCTTAGCGTGAGCCGCCACCGTAATGCCGCCGCCCATGTGGGCAATAATCAGATTCAGTTCTTCATATTTCATGCCTTTGTCCTTGGCAAAACGCTTACCGGTTGC
>JAGGAC010000041.1 GCA_017889635.1 Bacillota bacterium
GTATTGGTTGTGTAATGCTTGTGCGTAGGCGAAAGTTTGCGTATAGGTATGTAATGATCAGTATTGGCTGTAGCGTAAATCATTACGGGTTCCTTTTAAATTTATAAATGAAAACTAATTGTTCTAACAGTCGCCTGTCAAGGGTGGCTGTTTTAGTTTGGGAGTGATCCCGTGGATTGGTCGCAGGACCTTGAGGGGAAAAAATGCATATCAACTGGGGCTTTGTGTGAGATTCTAGGGGTTACTAAACAGTCCCTCAATTACTGGGAGCAACAGGGGTGTCCAAAGGTGGCGCATGGCTGGTGGTGTATTGCGGAAGTGCTGCGGTGGCGAGGCTTGGTTGGGCCGGGAGTTAGGACCGAGGGCGAAGCGTATGAACTAACCCACAAGGAACAAAAAACTAAAGCCGAAGCGGATCTTAAAAAAATCCAAGCCGCTACTGCGGCACTTAGACTGTCTGAAATTAAGGGTAAGTTTATTGCAGTAGAAGAAGTCAATGAAACCTTGACGGATTTTTTTGCTGTTTTGAAAAAATCTCTTCTCAGTTTAAGCCGTAAGATATCGCAGGAGGTTATGCCCTTTGTTGGTCCAGCGGTTGCCAGGTCGGTAGAACGGGTGGTGATAGAAATTGTTAATAACGCACTTAAACAGATTAGCACCGACGGTCAATACACGCCGCCGCGCAAAAGAAAAACTAAACATTGAATGGCCCCAGTGGCTTACGCATCGGCTGGAAATATTAAAACCACCAGAAATCATGACGGTCAGTGCTTGGGCCGATAAATGCCGGGTGTTAGACGGACGATCGTCAGCTGAGCCAGGGACATGGAATACCAATAAAACACCATACTTACGCGGCGTCATGGATGCCTTCTGCGATTTAGATATTGAAGACATTACCTTTGTCAAAGGTTCGCAAATTGGTGGAACCGAAGCAGAATACAACATGCTGGGATTTGCCATAGATCAAGATCCCGGCCCCGCCTTAATTGTTTACCCAACAGACAAGCTAGCCGAGTTTTCCTCAGAAAACCGGATTGAACCCATGATATATAAATCCCCAGTGTTGGCAGAAAAATATAATAAACGCGCTTCGGAAAAACTGGAACTGCAGCTTACAGATATGTATGTGGCGCTTGTAGGTGCTAACTCTCCGTCAAACTTAGCATCAAGGCCGGTGCGTTACGTATTTTTCGATGAGATTGACAAGTTTCCCAAATGGACCGGCGGGGAAGCCAACCCAATCGCGCTGGCGATTGAAAGAACAAAAACCTTTCACAACCGTAAGATTGTTAGAATATCCACACCCACACTAGCGTCGGGTAATATCTGGCAATCTTATCTTGCAGCTGATGTTAAATATAAATATCATGTGCCCTGTCCTCATTGCGGTTACAATCAAGAAATGAAATTTAAGCAGATCAAATGGCCGGAAGGGGCGGACGGACAAAGCGTGCGTGGGGCTGCATGGTATGAATGCAGCGATTGCGGTGCGGCCCTTTATGACAAAGATAAGCTGTCTATGATGCGCGCTGGCCTCTGGGTAACTAATGACCCTGTGCCTGATGGGCTAAGGTCTGTTGCCTTTCATCTATCGTCCATATATTCTCCGTGGCTGTCGTTTGGGGATATTGCATCACAGTTTCTAAAATCGAAAGAATATCCAGAGCTATTGATGAACTTCATTAACTCATGGCTGGCTGAACCTTGGGAACCAAGGTCCAGTAAAATGCAGTCGGACATTGTATTGTCCAAAGCATGGACCAATGAACGTGCCCGCGTGCCGGAAGAGGCCCAGCTACTGACTATGGGTGTTGACGTACAACTCAATCATTTTTGGTGGACAGTGCGGGCATGGGGGCCGGACTTAACCTCTTGGCTGGTAGATTACGGTCGGGCAGAAACCTGGACTGCCATTGAGGAGATTATCAACCGAAAATTTGTGACTAATCAGGGAGAAATAAAAGAGATTAATTTGGCTTGCATCGACTCCGGCTTTAATACCGATGAGGTATATCAATTTTGTGTTAGAAACCCAGGTCTTTGCCTGCCGACGAAGGGGAGTTCGCACGCCATGACCAGTCGCTATCGAGTAACGATCATTGATAAGGGAATTGGCTATGGACTTCGGTTATATATATTTGATACAGGTCAGATGAAAGACTTTATTGCTGGTCGCTTAACGTTTGAACCGGGAACACCGGGGGCTTGGCATGTTTTTGTCGGCTGTGAGCGTGCCTATGCTGATCAGATCTGTGCAGAACAGAAAGTGGAGGTTAAAAGCGGTACGCGAATAACCTATGAATGGAAAAAAATCAGCTCGCATGCAGAAAACCATTATTTAGATTGCGAAACAAACAATACCCTGGCGGCAGAAATATTAGGGGTAAGGTATTTACAAAAAGAGCCGGTTATAAATTTACAACCGGAATCACAAGTGCAAGCAGGGAATACGTGGCTTGGAAATACGAGTAATTGGATAAAACGATAAATTCTTAATTAAAATGATGAAAGTCATATTAATTGAATTATAGTTTACGTTCCATAAATTTTGCTTGAGACGTTTGGTCGTAAATTTTAAACATTGAATCGCTATAAAAATCAGGAGTGTCCGTAAATAGTATAATTCTCTTTAATGTTTTAAGTTCAGGATGATTAACAATAGTTTGAATCAACCATTTACCAATACCTTGACCTCGATAGTTGCTAAGAATAAATACATCAGCAATATATCCAATGGTAGTTAGATCACTTACTACCCGAGCAAACCCAATTTGCTTTTGTACGTCATTATTTTTATGATATACACCAAAGCAAAAAGCGGAATTGTTCATAGCTTTGGTCATAAAGTCTTTGCTTCTGCCTAACCCCCAATAAGACTCAGTAGAAATAAACTCATGAATTAGATCAAAATTAAAAAAAGACCTATCTGTTGAAATCATAAAATCGTCCATTATCCACATGACATATCACCTCTAATTTTCATTACTACCAGATAGTTTCAATGGTTATACAATATATCCTGCGTAATAGTTTAGTTAGAGGCTTGAGTGCATTGCTACCAAAGATGTGTCCTGGAAATGGAAAAAGCAAAGCAGTGAAAGAAGCGATGAAAAGTAATGAGTGCAAAAGAATTATTAACGCAGATTGAAACCGCAATCGCGAACCTTTTATCTGGTGCCGAAGAAATCTCGATTAGTTCCCGAAGATACCGGAAAACAGATCTAGATAAACTCAGAATCATGCGTAAGAATCTTCAGGAAGAGGTTTTTTATGAACAAGTATCAGCAGGCGCTACAACACGTGCTTATGCCGCCTGGCCAACACGTCGAGGAGGTATTCCGCCGTGGACTTCGGTAAATCCTTCGAACGAATTGTAGGCTGGATTTCGCCGAAAGCTGCTTTTGAACGGCAGGCCTACCGTGAGGCGCTTGAACTTAAAGCGCGTCAACGAGAACAGCACCGTAATTACGACGCCGGGATGCTCAATCGGTTTAATAATCGCTGGAATGCCGCATGGGGCAGCGGAGAACTGGTGGATAAACCTTATCGTCAGCGCCTGTTACTAATTGCCCGTGACCTAGAACGCAACAATGATATTGCTAAGTCCATTATTAATCCCTTTGAACGCAATGTTGTCGGCCTCGGAATTAACGTTCAAGCGAAAACAGAGGATGATGCCCTGAATCAAGAATTCGAAGCAGTATGGTCAGAATGGTGCGAACAGGCAAACTCCGAGGTTACAGGCCAGTTGACCTTTATGGAAATACTGCGCATGATGCTTAGACGTACCATCGTTGATGGGGATATCGCCGTAATCGAGATCTATGATTCCAAAGCTTCGTTTATTCCATATCGTCTGCAACTCATCGAAGCCGATATGTTTGACACAACGTTGTTTGAGAACAGTGAAAATGGCAATCGGATATATAGCGGTGTTGAAGTCGATGGCTTTTTGCGCCCAGTAGCGTATTGGTTCCAGCAATCAACGCTCGACTATTATCTCTACAACATAAAATCCATACGGATTCCCGCTGAGCAGGTGATCCATCTCTTTACCAAACTGCGTGTTACTCAGGTGCGCGGGATATCTCTTTTAGCATCAAGCATTGAAGCTATCCAGGATATTGGCGATTACCTTGAAGCTGAGCGAGTTAAGGCCCGGATATCCGCCTGTTTTGCGATGTTCATCGAAACCACGCCGCAGGGAATCATGGGGAGAACCGGGCAAATGCAATTGGATTATCGAAAACAGCGGCGAGATTACTTAGAGCCGGGGATGATGGAATATCTCCTCCCTGGTGAATCTATGAATGTGGCCAGTCCCTCAGGGATTAACACCAACACCCGCGATTTTGTCCAGACCAATTACCGTATTGCCTCCGCCGGACAGGGCTTAAGCTATGAAGCCACAAGCCGCGATGTGTCACAGGTGAGTTATTCCTCTGCCCGGCATAGCGCACTGGAAGACAGACGAGCTTACCAGCCGGTGCAACAGTGGCTGATTGATCATTTCTGCCGGCGGGTATATAAAAGGGTTATCACTTCGGCGGTGTTGTGCGGTCGCCTAAAAATCCCAGACTTCTTTACTCGGCAGAGCTACTACTTAAAGCACAAATGGTTGCCGCCGGGCTGGGATTGGGTGGACCCATTGAAAGATGTAACAGCAAGCAAGCTGGAATATGCTATGGGACTTACCACCTTAGAACAGCTTTGCGCGGAGCAAGGCAAAGATTACAAGGATATTATTGCCCAGCAAGCTAAGGAACGCCTACTTCTAAAGGCAAATGGCATCAATATTGACGCAGCCACTGGAGTGGTGAGTGTCCAAGAAAAGGAGGAAGACAGTGAAGATGGAGAAGAAAATTCGGCAGCGAAGGATGAACCAAACGTTTTACCGTGATGTGTCTATCGATCCCACAAGTATCGATACGGAAAACAGGATTGTGCCTGTATCCTTTTCTAGTGACCAGCCTATAGAACGTTACGACTGGTGGGATGGCTATTATAATGAAATACTAGGCCACGCTAAGGGCAATGTCGATTTAACTCGTTTGAGTGATATCGGCGTTGCCTTATTTAATCACGATCCTGGTCAGCCTATTGGTAAGGTGCTTAGTCCTGTGATTGACAGTAAGAACAGGAAAGGTACAGCCCTAATTCAATTCGACAGCGACGAAGCCAGCGATGTGATTTACCAAAAGGTGTTAAGCGGCACTTTAAAGGGCATCTCTGTTGGATATCGGGTAATGAATTGGGAGTCTGTTGATATAGACGCAACCTCAACAGATGGGCTTTATCAAGGACCATGCGAAATCGCGCGAAACTGGGAGCCGTTTGAAATAAGTGTCGTCAGTATACCGGCAGATTCGACTGTTGGCGTGGGAAGAAGTATGGAGGAGGTTGAGCAAAAACTAAGCACAGTAATCGAAAAAATAGTAGAACGAAAACTGGCTATCTATGAGGCTCCGCCGGAAATCGAATCGGCTGGGGCTTTTTTATTGTCCCAAACAGGCGAAGTTCGGCAAACAAACCAAGAAGGAGGACGAGAAGTGGCAGATAAAGCTAACCAAACCGAGGTGACTAATATTGATGAGCGGGCCATCAGGGAGGAAGCAGCGCGCAATGAACGGGTTAGAGTAACCGAAATTCGCGCAATGTTTCGGTCATTCGCCGATCAAACAGGTTTAAATGAAGATGGATTTATAGATAACGGGGTAAGTGTGGAAGAAGCCCGTAAAGCCATCATGGAGGATCTCACTAAACGAAAAGCAGCCCCTGTTTCTCAAACGCCCGAAATCCAGTTTGTTGCCGATGAAGAAGATAAATTCCGGGCGGCGGCCGTGGATGCTTTGGCATGGCGATCGGGATTGAAACTACCCAAACCGGCACCTGGTTTTGAGGCGCTTCGGTGTGTGAACATGGTGGATTTAGGTCGCCTTGTTTATGAAAGAAGCACCGGAAAGAGGTTTGAATCCTTTGACCGCGATCTTTTGGTTCGCGAAATGGTTCAGTCGTCAGTGTTTTCCTACATCCTGCAAAATGTTGCCGATAAAGCTATGCAGAATGCGTATCAGTTTGCACCAGTTACGTATCCAACCTGGACAAAACACGGGGTATTAAACGACTATAAACCGGCACTTCGGGCGCAGTTGTCAGAAGTGCCGTTATTAGAAAATGTCGGGAAAGGGGCGGAATATAAGCTTATTACTTTGACCGATGCCGGTGAATGGATTCAACTCTCGAAACGCGGTAATTTGTTTAGCATTACCCGTGAGGATATCTTAAATGACGATATGCATGCTTTAGTGGATTTCCCGGCTCGCTGGGCAGCTGCCGCTAGAATGACGATAAATCAGGATGTGTATACCGTAATAAACTCTAACCCGACAATGGGCTATGACAGCACAGCTTTATTTGCCACTGCACACAATAATATCGCGACAGCGAATAAAACAGTGCCATCCAAGGCATCATTGCAGGCGGCTATCCAGGCTATGATGCTGCAAACGGGGTTAAAAACCAGTATTCCACTCAATATCCGGCCTAAATTCTTGTTAAGTCCGGTTGCGTTGATGTTTGGTGCGAAACAGTTACTCCAATCTACTGCTGATCCAACCGCGCCTAATGCTGGGGCTGTCAACGTTCTTCAGGACATTGTGCAGCTAGTTACCGATCCGTTACTAGATGCTTCCAGCAGCACCGCTTGGTATTTAGCAGCTGACCCGTCAATCACCGATACTATTGAGGTTGCATTCTTAAATGGACAGGATTCGCCGTACATTGAACAGCAAAATGGTTTCCAGGTAGATGGTTTTACCTATAAAATTCGTATTGAATATGGTGTAAAGGCACTTGATTGGCGTGGTTTGTTTAAAAATCCTGGCGCATAATGTAGTGCCGTGAAAAGCAGAAGAAAAGAGAGGTAATAAATAAATGGCTATCCAATGCACGTATTATCAAGAGGGGAATATCATTGATTACGAAAATACGGGATCTTCAGCGTTAAGTGCCGGAGATCCCGTTCCGATGACAGATGCTTTCGGTGTTGCTGTATATGGAATCGATGCTGGGGCTACTGGTCCTGTGGTAATCAATGGAGTTTTTATTGTGACTGCCGATTCGACTGTGTCATATGCTGCCGGGGATAAACTTTACTGGGATAGCACTAATAAGCTTTTCACAACCAGTGCAACCAGTACAACTTATGCTGGCTATGCAGCAAAAGCGAAGGATACAGGAACTACTGTTGGTTATCTGAAGTTGAATTACTAAAAAATGGAGGTATGTATGGCAGAGTATATATACGGAGTGCTGGCGAATAAGCCGCCTATTCAACAAATAACTACTTCTACAATTACTGAAGCAGAGAAGGATACATTAAACTTCTCTAGCGCGATGACTCGGCTAGTTGTTAAAAATACCGGTACCGCAGCGTTAACTTTTAGTGTAAACGGCAAAGCAAGTTTGACCGACAACTTGCAAGTGGGCGACACTTTCGACGATTCATTTTTGGAATTCAACAGCCTAGTGCTGAGTGGAACGACAGGATCAAGTTATACGGTGATGGTGGGGTGATAGCATGACGCTAAAGTCTCAAATTCTGGCCGATACGGATATTTTCTTAAATACGGATGAGTTTGCCGAGATGTGCAGCATTGAACTAGAGGGTGTGACTTACAATATTCCCGTTGTTATTAGTTCGGATGAAAACCTTGCCTTTAGTAAAGGGTGGGATGGTGTTTACCAGAGCAATGTAACAGTGGCTTTTCGAACGTCTGATGTAAAACGAAAACCGGTCAAAAATCAGGTTCTTGTTTTGAACGGTAAAAGCTATGTGGTGGTAAACTGCAGCGATGAAATGGGGATGCTTGTTGTTAAATTAGAGGTGCCGGACACATGATTGAGTTAAGTGCCGAGGGCATCTATTATAAGTCCAGTCGTATTACTGGTATTTTTAAAATAAAAAGCAGCCAGTTAAGGCCGCTTACGTAAAGGCGTATGATTGTAAATGCCAAGGTGCTGTTTAAGACCTGATTGCAAGACTTGAGAAAAGTTAACATTTTCTCTTTCGGCGACATCATTTAACCACTTAGGAATGGTAAGTGTTTTCTTAACAGCTTTGTTTTCTTGTTCGTCCCGTACCGGGATCATGAATACCTCAATGAAAACAATTCTTTCATTGGTTTCCAACTGGATATTGGTAAGTTCCGAAGGAAAGGGAATTTCGTCGTTGTCTTTTTCCATTCCATAAATGTGTAATTCAAGTGCTTCCTTTGCCATTGATAAAGCTTCTTCAGTAGTATCGCCACAAGTTAAGCAACCGGGTAAATCGGGAAATTCAACGGATATACCATCTTCAGCATAGTGGAAAATGGCAGGATATACATAGCGGTCTTTACTCATCAATCTTTACTCCTTTCGGTGAGGCCGGTATTTCAAGCTCCGCCTGTTTGAATATACTTTTTAGGGTTCGTTCCGGAAAGTCTTTCCTCGGATGGGGAACTGAGACTTTACCAGGTTTATTGGGATGTTTCAGTTGATGATGGGAACCGCGAACCTCCGATATATACCAACCATCATTATGTAGTATTTGCAGTACTTCTTTTGATGAATAGCTTTTCATCAGTTCCCCTCCTTTCAATACAATTAAAACACGTATGATTAATACGTGTCAATGCGTTTTTGCGTAATAATTATATGTTGTGAGTAGAAACATAAAGGACCTATAACGTAGCTGTCGCAGTGAAAGGAGTCTTAAAGATAGGAAACTACCAGGAAGAACTAGGGGATGCTTGTTGTTAAATTGGAGGTGCCGGACACATGATTGAGTTAAGTGCCGAGGGAATTGCCAAAGCTCATGTACTTCTCAGCCATATTGGTAATGGTGCACCAAAGGCAATTTCTTCCGCCTTAAACCGAACGATTGATGGCGTTAAAACCGATGTGACTAGGAAGGTAACTGAGACTTACGACATTAAAGCCAAAGATGTCCGGGCAACTCTTCGCGTACAAAAGGCTAATACCGATACATTACAGGCAAGCGTTAGTGCGAATGGCAGCCCTATCCCGTTAATAAAGTTCAGAGTAACTCCGAACAAACCTGGTCAGAAAAAAATAGGAACACTGCTTAGGGCTTCGGTTAAACGTTCGGGAGGTAAGCCAATTTCCGGCGCATTTGTAGCCAAATTCAAAAGTGGTCATATTGGTATTATGCAAAGAGATGGGAAGAATCGCCTGCCGGTTAAGGAACTGTATGGACCGGCTGTACCGCAGATGATGAGTGAAAATAAAGTCCGAGAGTATGTGGTGGATGGAGCCGGTGAGCGGTTTGAAAAACGACTGGACCACGAAATAGAGTGGCTTTTAAATAAGGGGTGATGTACTTGATTGACCCAGTCCTATTAGACAGTTTGTGTGATTTCTTGAATCAAAAATTTACCGATTATACCGTCGGGGATGAGAACAAAACCCTGTGGCCGTTTACGGTAGTACGGGGTTTTTTGCCGCCTAAGCGAAGTGATGAATTAGAAGACTATGAAAAGTTTTGCATTTTGGTACGCTACAATGATGGTGATGCGGATTGGAGTATAGCAGAGAATCAATCAAAAGCGGTAAATCGCATGACGATAGCCGTTCGCACTGCAGCGTTTGATCCGCAAATCGGTCCGAGAAATACGATAAACACCATGGCGATGATTCAACGACTTATTTATGAGTCGCCCATTTTGGCTCGCAAATATAGAGCAACCTTCCCGCTGAAATGGAAAGCACCTGCTGGCGATACCTTGCCAATCTGGCAGGGCGAAATGACGATTCCCTGGATTGTGCCTATGGCCCAGGAAATCTGGGAGTTTGGAGGTGGACACCATGTCTGACGAAAATACAGGAGAAGTGACGGCTGCGACAACTGAAGTGCAGCAAGTAATCTATTGTGGGCCATCCTTACCAGCTAAATATGGTTTACGGCAGTATGCGGTTTATCTGAACGGATTACCTGATCATGTAACAGCGCTCATTGAAAAATGCGCGGCGATCAAGGTCTTAATTGTGGATGTTGAAAAGTTATCTGCAATTCGTCAAGCATTAGCAAAATCGGGGAGCATGGAAGCTGTTATGTATAAAACCATTCAAAAAGCGTTCTAGAAAGGAGGGCGAGTTTGTGAGTTTTAAGCATGGAATATATATTTCCGAAGTTGACACCTCAATTGTTGCTCCTGTCGAGAGTGATTCCGCAGTTGTCGTAGCCATTGGAACAGCACCGATTAATCTTGGTGATGATCCGACAGCAGTAACCAATGTGCCAATTCTTTGTGAGACTTACGCGGAAGCTGTGGCAGCCTTGGGGTATAGCACTGATTGGGATAGCTACACGCTTTGCGAGTTTATGTATTCGCATTTCGAGCTTTATGCAGTACAGCCGATCGTATTTATTAACGTTTTAGACCCAACTAGCCACATCAAAACGGTTAGTGAATCCAGCGTAACATTGTCTTCTGGATCTGCTACGCTGTCGGATCTAGGTATTATGCTTGATACGGTTGTGGTTAAACTTACAGCTGCCGGGCAGGCGCTAACATCAGGCACTGATTATACCACCGCTTTCGATGATGATGGATATCTAGTTATTGCCTATATATCAGGCGGAGCTATTACATCTGAGTCGGCAACTATTCTTGTCAGCTATACAAAACTAGACTCATTGCAGGTGACGTCATCAGATATTATCGGCGGGGTTGATACGTCAACCGGTGCTTATACCGGTATGGAGTTAATTAATCAGGTGTTTCCGAAGCTCCGCCTTGTTCCTACCTTAATTTGCGCGCCGTACTGGTCGACTAAACCGGGCGTCGCCGCTGTTATGGAAGCGAAAGCGGCATCGATCAACGGGATATTTAAGGCGATGGCCTTGGTAGACATTCCAACGGATACAGTAACTAAATACAGTGATGCTCCTGCATGGAAGGAGGATAATAATTACACTTATGCAAGACAAGTGGTCTGTTGGCCTAAGGTTAAACTGGATGACTATGTGTTTCATATGTCAACGCAGTTGGCGGGACTAATTGCTTTATTAGACAGCGATAACGACGATATTCCTTACGAAAGCCCATCAAATAAAAGTCTTCAAATGGACAGTATGGTACTGGACGACGGTACTGAGGTTACCCTTGGCATGGAAGAAGCTAATTATCTTAATGGCCAGGGAATTACAACGGCGCTTAATTTTATCGGCGGCTGGAAACTTTGGGGTAACCGCACTGGTGTATATCCATCCAGCACCGATCCCAAGGACGCGTTTATCAGTATTCGCCGGATGTTCGATTGGCAGGGAAATGAGTTCATCCAGACCTACTGGTCAAAGGTAGACAAGCCGGTTAACCGGGTGTTAATTGAAGCGTTGCTCGATGCTGAGAATATTCGGCTCAACGGTCTTGCATCGCGCGGATATATTTTGGGCGGTCGCATGGAATTTACAACGGCTGACAACTCCACCACAGATTTGGAAAGCGGAATTATTAATTTTCACACGTACATTACGCCGCCAACTCCAGCTGAAGAAATTGTTAACACGCTGGAATACGATACCGACTACTTGTCAACATTGTTTGGTAGTAGTTCGTAAAGGAGGGAGATAAGTGAGCGTTTTACCAGAAAATATGGTCAGTTATATGGTCTATCTTGATGGCGATACGTTGCTCGGTACAGCCGGAGTTGATCTTCCTTCGCTAGACGCTTTGACCGAAAAGGTCAAAGGGGCAGGGATTGCTGGTGAAGTTGATGCACCGGTACTTGGCCATTATGCTGAAATGGGGCTCACTATTAGTTGGCGGACCATTACGGGAAATCTTGCAGTACTAGCTGCTCCTGAAGCCCATGCCCTTACCTTTCGCGGCAGTCAGCAGACCTATGATTCATCGGAAGGCACTTTTAGTACTGTGCCGGTCAAAATTATTGTTAAGGCTACACCGAAAAAAACTTCACTCGGTAAATTTGTTATCGCCGGGCAGACCGATTCTAAAAATGAGTTTGAAGTCAGTTACATTAAGATTTATGTCGATGGGGACGAGATCATTGAAATCGATAAATATAATATGATTTGCACGATTAACGGCACAGATTATCTGGAGAGCGTGCGCAGCGATCTCGGTATGAGCTAGGAGGATAAAGTCTGATGGAAAAGTTGATATTGAAAAAGCCATTAGAGTATGAAGGCAAGAAATATGAAGAACTGCAGTACGATTTAGACAAGCTTACCGGTGATGATCTACTTACTGTTGAAGCGGAAGTAACCATATCTGGCACGTTGGCCCCAGTTATGGATTTATCCAAGGCGTATCAAGCAGCGGTTTTTGCCCGCTCAGCTAAGATTGATTATGCAATGATGCGGAAATTATCGGCTAAAGATTTTACCAATGCCACGTCAGCCGTGATGGCTTTTTTCGGCGAATAGGACTGGAAAAGAAACCGGGACAGGCATTAGTTGGTGTCTGCCTTGCTCTGTCACGGTCCGAGAATGCATCTTTGGAGTATTGGATGATGATGCCGATAGGGAAACTTGTGATTTGGTTTGACTTTATTTCGAAAAATCCTCGAAAGTAGGGGCTTGTAATAGCCCTTAGTGTTTTATCTTAGCATCCTCCAAAATGCCGAAACGGCTGGCCTATTTTATCAATAGGTCAGCCGTTTCATGCCGCTGACAAAATCAGCTGAATTTAAACTCTCAATTAGAGCTAATGACTGATCTTAACTTTTCTACCTTCTCTTGAATTACCTGGGCTCCAAATTTAGAAAGCACAGCATAGAGACGCTGCCCTTTCTCAGCTAGTTCCTCGTAAACGACTAGTATCGCGTTAAGATAGGAAAGTACTTCTTCTTCCTGCACAAATTTAGCAATAACCACCCCGTCATTGGTATAGCGGCCGCCCTTTCCGCCCACATATATGTGATAACCTAATCTGCCAGTTTTTAATGCTTGTTTGGGACATACTTGCATGCAGACGCCACAGGAAAGGCATTTATCATAATCAATGACTAAGGCTTTATTCTCAATCGTCATAGCTTTAGCAGGACAACGCCGTACACATCCACCACATTTAACACATTGCTCATGGCTAATGATCGGTTCGCTCGCGCCTCTAAAGCCAACATCATGAGTTTGCGGTTTGGTACAGGCATTAGCACAACCGCAAACGGCAAACTTCGTTTTGGCAGGTAAATCTCTGCCGACATACTGCATATCTAACTTCTCAGCCAAAATTTGCGTGTTCAGTAGACCGTAAGGGCAAGTGTTATTGCCTGGGCAAGCCATGACTGGCCGCACACGCGGGCCACAGACGGCTGCTAGTAAACCGGCCTCTAAAATCGCTTGATGCGCCTTTTCAAATAATTCTTCCTTTACATTGGGAATTTCTATTCCCTGACGCACGGTTATGTGCACTTCGCCAGAGCCAAATCGTTCGGCTAAATCTGCAATTTTACACAAAGAAGATGCTGGAAGATTGCCTGCCCGGTTCCTGATACGCATAATCAAGAACCCTTTTTGCCGTTGAGGAATAAACCCATATTTTTTATAATCCGGTTTTGTTGTCATTACTGCATCCTACTCTCTAAATATCTATCATTAACTGAGTTATTAGTAGTTAAATCGTTACCCGTTCGCAGCAATATTTTACCACTGCGGTCACCTCATTTCCAGTAATTTAATCCGAGTGGCATAATATAGCAGCTACTGCAACCACGTTTTATTAGGCTGTAACGGGCTCCAGAAAAACCACCGGAAGGAGGGATGAATTTGGCAAAAGTATATCAAATTGCCTTCCAATTAGCCGGGAAACTAGGCGCGAATTTTCATTCTACCTTCATGTCTGCGTCCAAACAAATTAATGGATTGGATCAACAAATCAAGAAATTAAAGCAAGACATGAAGGGGTCAGGGGCAAATAAAGGCCAATTACAGGGTGAAATAGACGGTTTATTGGCGCAAAAGGCAAAATTTACAGCTGCTCAGAACGCCGCCGACAAGTTTAAAAAGTCGTCGTCAGAGGCATTTAAAGCGGCTTCGATAACTGCTGGGGTTGCGACAGCTGCTGTTACCGGATATTATGCCAGTGCCATGAAGCTGGCCAATGGCGTTATGGAACATGCTAAGCATGCTCAAACTGCGGCTAAAATTACAGGAGTTAGTGCTGAGTGGTATGAAAAAATGAGTTATGTCGCTAAAGCGGCCGGAATTAATATTGAGAATTTCGATAAATCCCTCGCGAAAATGACGATCAATCTCGGCGAAGCGAAACAAGGCAACAAAGAAATGATTACTACCTTTGCTAAATTAGGCATCTCGGTAAAAGAACTGCAGGGAATGAAGCCTGAACAGGCGTTTTTACGAGTTGCTCAGGGATTAAACGGAATCACGGACGCTGCGGTGCGAACAGATTTAGCCCGTAAAGTTTTTGGCAAGGTCGGAACTAGCATGATCCCGCTGACTAAAATGAGCATTGAGCAAATTCGGGCACTTGAAAAAGAAGCAAAACATATGGGGATTGTGCTGAATGATTCGGCCCTGGAACAGGCGAAAACATATCGATTAGCCAAGAATAGATTCGATGCTGTTTGGTCAGGAACAAAGCTCGGGATTGGTCAGGCACTTATGCCAGGACTCGCGGCTGGTACGGAAAGCATTTCGAAGTTGGCTGTAAAATATCAGCCGGCCATTAGAAATTTTGCCAAAGATTTCGGTCAAGGGATTAAAGCCGCGACACCGGAGATTTTAAAGGCGGTTAAAGCAGTTGCTGGTCTTGCGAGTATGGGCTATCGTGGAGCAAAAGCATTTTCAAATTTAATTGGCGGGTTTCACAACTTGGTCTATGTTTCGGCGGCTTGGATTGTCTTGAAAATGGCTGTAGCACTTTTCAATACAGGAAAGGCTATGCTATCGGTCGGAAGAGATACATACAAATTAATTGGCTATATTCGGAATCTCCACATTGTGACTGCGCTTATGAATACAAGAATGAGAATATTGACTTTTACTACCAAAGCGTGGGCTGCGGCGCAGCGGGTATTAAACTTTGTTATGAATGCCAATCCCATAATGCGGGTTGTTACAGCGGCAATAGCCCTTGGTACTGCAGCTGTTTGGGTCTATAAGAACTGGGATAAAGTAAAGAACTTACTTAGCTGGATTGCTGATAAGTGGAACACAATGAAAGACGCCCTTAGTGCTGGAGGTACCAGGACGTATAACATGGGTGCTTACTATATGCCTGGATTTCCTGGCCATGCGGCCGGCGGTATTTTTAATCGGGAGCATATTGCCCGATTTGCCGAGGGAAATATGCCGGAGGCGGCTATAGCCTTGGATGGATCAGCCAGATCTAAAGCAATATGGCAGCAGGCTGGTCAAATGATGGGAATGGTCGGTGTGCGGAGTGGTTCAGGGATTATTTATAACGATAATCGGGTTTTTAATATTAGTGGAAATCAAAGAGAAGTGGCGGCAGGTATTGACCAATCCAATAAGGAGTTAATGCGTCGCCTTGAATCATTACAAAGTAATGAGGAGCGGCTAAGCTATGGCTAATACCTATAAAACAAAACAAGGTGATATGTGGGATTTAATCGCATACAACGAGCTTGGTAATGAACTATATATGGATGAACTTATTGCAGCCAATATTTCCTACCGAGAAGTTGTTGTATTTTCGGCAGGCGTTACACTGACTCTTCCAACGATATCGACGCCAGTTGGTAGTAGTCTTCCGCCGTGGAAGCAGTCATGACGAGTGCACGGCAGGCGACAGTTAAGATTGTTTACAACGCTAAGGATATTACGAAGAATATTGCGCCGTTTCTCCTGGACTTTGAGTATACCGACAATGAATCCCATAAGGCCGATGATATTCAGCTTACATTGGAAGATAAAAACCAGCTGTGGATGTCAGACTGGTTACCGACGAAAGGCGATACCATTACTGCTTCAATTATTGTAGAGAATTGGTTTAAGCCCGGCGATGGATTGTCGCTTCCATGCGGCACATTCAGTGTAGATGAGGTTGAATTCTCCGGACCGCCTCACATTATTCGGATTAAAGGAGTATCGGTGCCGACTTCCACGGATATTCGCGGTCAGGCCAAAACAAAGGCCTGGGAGAAAATATCCCTGAAAAGCATTGCCGAAGACCTCGCTAGTGCGGCAAGTTTAACGCTGATGTATGAATCGGATACCAATCCCCAGTATTTACGAATTGATCAAGTGGAATCATCGGATTTGGCTTTTCTGCAAACTATGTGCGAGAAAGCTTGCGTCGCCTTAAAGGTGACGGATAATAAAATTGTTATTTTTGACGAACGGACTTACGAAGAAAAAGACGCAGTGTGGACGATTAATCGTAAGGGCGGTGACGTGATTTCGTTTTCTTTGAAATCTAAAACATCCGGCACGGCCAAGGCGGGTAAAGTCACGTATTCCGATCCGTTGACCGGAAAAACAGTAACAGGCACGTATTCCGATGACAGCCAGGAATCTGGGGTGACAATCAATGTCAATGATTGTCCAGATGGTGATTATGACGATGAACTGGCTAGCACGGAAATCGATGAGCCTGAGGAGTGATGCGAGTGGCTGATGAGGAAGAGTTGGTTGATGAAACAACTGACACGGAATTAGCAGAAAATGAAGATAATGCGGAGGATACTTCTGATGACAGTTCAGGTGATAGCTCCGATAGTTTAACTGGGATTACACCAACTAAAATGGCGAAAAACGCTCTCCGTAAGGCCAATAAACAAGAAGACACCGGCAGCATAACGCTTGTCGGTGATCCGCGCCTGGTGGGAGGAGTGACGGTGACACTTAAGAAATTTGGTTCCTTTGATAATAAATACATCATATCTAAGGCGGTTCATCGTATTTCTGGCGGATATACAACAGATATCGAAATAAGGAAGTGCCTCGATGGATATTAAAAGTGTGTTTGGAGCAAGGAAAGGCTCCGGCAAGGACGAAACCTTTCAAAATATGATCCGCTATGGCAAAGTGTCGTCAGTCAATCCTAAGTTGCACACCGTAAGAGTAGCGTTTGCCGATAAAAGCGGCGTTGTTTCGCATAGTCTGCCGGTACTTGTCTCTGGAACGCTGAAAAATAAGCATTATCATCTGCCGGACGTCGATGAGGACGTCCTTTGTTTGTTCCTCCCAAATGGTATTCAACGCGGCTTTGTAATAGGGTCTTTTTATAACGTCAACAACTCTCCACCAGTGTCTTCGGCGGATAAAGAACATGTTACTTTTAGCGATGGTACAAGTGTAGAGTATGACCGGTCCAGCAGCACAATGACGATTGATTGCGTTGGAACAATAAATATTACAGCAGCCAGCGGTGTTGCTATAGCAGGAAATGTTACAGTTACCGGAAGTATAACTGCCAGTGGCGACGTGACTGCAGGCGGCATATCACTGAAATCTCATGTTCATAGTGGGGTAGAAGCTGGCGGCAGTATCACCGGCGGGCCACAGTAGGGTGGTGAAAACTTGGCGATTGGCAGTTTAGGGGATATTGTATTCGAGGTCTCAAGTGATAAGGTGTTTACGTTTGACGATCTCAAACGGGATGTAAAAATGCGCTACGCTAAGCATGAGGTAATTGGAAATAAACCGATTTTAGAACTCGTCGGGCCGGACCTTAGTGAAATTAAGTTTAAAATGCTATTATCAGCATCGCTTGGTATTAATCCGCTTAAAGAAATGGACGCCATATATACTGCTTTCCAGAGTGGGAATGCCATGGTGTTGATGTTGGGCAACTATGTAGTTGGTAATTATAAATGGGTAATCGGCGACTTTAGTGAGAGTTATTCTGAGATCGACAACAAAGGAATTGTATGGAAACTAGAAGTAGATATTACGCTGCAGGAATATGTGGAGCAGTTAGGAGATTCTACGTCGTAGGAGGTGGTGAGCTTGGACGAATACTTAGTAACAGCATCGACAGGGACGATAAATTTTGGGGCAACTGGCAATGAGGAAATACTGCAAAACGTGCGGTATATCATCAACACACCCAAGTATTCAGTGCCTTTGGACCGGGCTTTTGGTGTAGACTTAGCGTTGTTAGATAAACCGATGCCGGTGGCTAAGGCCAAAATGGCGGCTGAAATTGTCAACGCTCTAAGCCAGTATGAAACAAGAATTGGCGTAACCAGTGTAACCTTTAGCGGGGATGCCGAAACCGGGAAGCTAGTCCCAAAAGTGAAGGTGTACATTAAATGAGTATTTCCTTATCCTCGCTTCCGTCAGTAACTTTTTGTGAAACTGACTCCACCACAATTGAGAGTTCGATTATTACGACATATGAAGCCATATCAGGAAAAACATTAGCCTCCGGTGATCCGGTTAGGCTATTTTTGTTGGCAATTGCCAGTATTATAGTTCAGCAGAGGACCTTAATTAATAACGCCGGAAAGATGAACTTACTCGCTTATGCGACCGGTTCCTATCTTGATCAGATTGGTGCGCTGTTAAATGTAGAGCGAACTGCGGCAACCTATGCGACAACAACCCTCAAGTTTACAATTTCAGTGGCCCAGACAAGTGTGCTAACAATTGCCTCAGGTACTAGGGTGAGTGTTGGAACTCTTATATTTGCCACAACGGAAGATGCTGAAATCGCGATTGGTGACACGACTGCAATGGTAATCGCTCAGTGTACAACTGCTGGAACAAACGGTAACGGTTATTTGGCCGGGCAGATTACGCAGATTGTCGATACATTTACCTATTTTAAAGCTGTGACAAATACCATAACCTCTAGCGGCGGGGCGGATGAAGAAAGCGACGATGATTTTAGGACAAGAATTCAGGAAGCGCCGGAAAGCTTTTCCGTGGCTGGTCCAACAGGAGCTTATGAATACTGGGCAAAAACGGCGGCGTCGTCAATTTCCGATGTGGCAGTTGTCAGTCCAAGCGCCGGAACTGTAGATATTAGGGTGCTTATGTCCGGTGGAATATTGCCGACACAAACAATATTGGATAGTGTCCTGGAAATCTGCAGTGCGGATGATGTAAGGCCGCTTACCGATAACGTAACCGTAACCGCACCAGATACCGTAAGTTATGACATCAATTTAACCTATTACATTGACACTGATAGTTCTTTACTTGCGAGCAGTATTCAATCAGCAGTGGCTACGGCCATAACTACTTACACCACCTGGCAATCCGAGGTTTTGGGGCGTGATATTAACCCATCGGAATTGATTTTCCTCATAATGGCTGCCGGTGCTAAAAGGGTTGTAGTTACAAGTCCGGTTTATACAGCAGTAGCAGCAACCAGTGTAGCTCAGCTTGGAACTTCGACGATTACCTACGGAGGGGTTGAATAGTGCAAAGTACTCGTAACTTTGATCTTCTGAGCCTTGTTTCTCCGTCAATCCGGTATGACTCGCAGGTAATTGCTGCTTGCAGTGCATTAGAAAGTGAACTGCAAGCTGTTTCGTGTGCCGTTGACAATCTTCTTATTGTTTCCAACGTATCTTCCCAGCCGGAAGCGGTAATTGATCACTTGGCCTGGCAATGGCATGTGGATTTTTATGATGACACGCTGGATTTAGCAACGAAAAGGTCTTTAGTACAAAACGCGATTAACTGGCACCGCAAAAAAGGTACTGTTGCGGTAGTTCAGGAGTATGTATCGACTGTATTATCCAATGGAATCGTCAGCGAATGGTTCGATTATGGCGGCGAGCCGTACTATTTCAAGGTGTCAACAGATGAGGTAATTTCAAGTTTATCCATTTACGAAAAGTTAGTTGATATTATTAACGCTGTTAAAAATGCCAGGTCCTGGCTGGAAGGCGTGATAATATGCCGAACCTGGAACTGTAACCTGTATTTCAGTAGTGCATTGGTTTCAGGGAAAATGCTTACTTTGAGCCCGGTGCAGTTTACTATTGGTCAGGTTAGTTGTGCCGAGTATTTTGGCGGCGCGCTCCATAGCGGTAAAGTTATAGCAATTTAGCAGGGAGGGATGAGAAATATATGGCTTTCAACGGCATGACCATAACCGCACAAGGAGCCAATTTGCAAACCAAAATACAGGCTGGAGCAACGTTGACTTTTACTAGAATTAAAATCGGCGATGGAGTTTTAGCGGCAGTAAGTTCTCTGGAAGCGCTTACCGATTTGATTGACCCGCTCTTGGTTGTACAGATTGAATCAGTCGCATCCTTAGGCGACGGAACGTATCGCGTCCGAGGAACATTGACCAATTCAAGCGTAGCAACTGGCTTCTTTGTGCGTGAAATCGGAGTATATGCGACTGATCCAGATGACGGGGAAATCTTATACTCGATCGCTAATGCCGGCAGTGAGTGTGATTACCTTCCGGCCGGTGGCGGTTCGGTCGTAGTTGAACAGGTGTTAGATATTGTAACGGCGGTTGGAAATGCTTCAAGCGTGACGGCGACAATTAATGAAGGAGCTGTTCTTGTATCGCTGGCTTCATTTACTGAGCATGTTGAAGATAAGACTAACCCGCATAGCGTTACCGCAAAACAGGCTGGGGCATTGCCTATTGCCGGCGGCGATATGACAGGGGCAATTAATGAAACTTCTGTTACGATGACTTCAGCAGAAAACATGAACATTGGCGCAGCTATCGGAAACTTAATATTGGTTTCTGGCACAACTACTATATCGGCTTTTGATGAAGTGCAAGCTGGAACGCGGCGTAGATTGAAGTTTAGTGAGGCGCTGACTATTGAATATAACGCTGCTAGTATCATTTTGCCAGGTAAGACTAATTTGCTTGTTCGGGCTGGTGATACGGCGGAGTTTATCAGTCTGGGAAGTGGTCTATGGTATTGTAGTGATTTCCAGCCAGCACGTGGCTACGTACAAAATAAAACCTGGCCGTTAAAAGATGTAGAAATTATCGCACACCGGGGATTTTTAAGTTATGCGCCGGAGAATACAGTAGTGGCATGGGAGCAGGCAATCATCTATGGGGCCGACAGCCTGGAATGTGACGTGCAGATTTCGTCTGATGGAACGCCGGTGGTGATTCATGATACAACCGTGGATCGGACTACTGATGGAACTGGAAATGTCAGCGAATTGACGCTGGCTGAACTCGAGGCTATGGATGCAGGCAGCTTTTACTCAACGGTGTTTGCTGGGGTGACGATACCGACTTTCGAGGACTTCTTAAAATGTGCCGTTAAGGGGAGGATAAAGAGAATTTATCCAGAGATTAAGAGCTATCGGACTACTGCTGATATTGCGACAATGGTTGCTTTGGTGGCGGATTATAACCTTGAAGGCAAATGTACCTTTCAGTCATCTACCTTTAGCGATTTTGATTATGTTCGGGCAGTATCGGAGAAGGTGGAAATCGGCTATCTGGTGGAAGACTTAACTACCTTTAATATCGCACTGGTCCTAGCGAAAGCAGACGGGAACGCTGTAATATTGGCTGAGTATAGCTTTGTATTGGCAAATCCGACGGTTGTAGCTACAGCTAGAAACAACGGTATAGATATTGCAGTATGGACGGTGGAGTATTCTTACTATATTCAACAACTTTTGGATATAGGCGTAACTAGGTTTATGACCAATAAACGAATTGGGGTGCTGCTCGAATGCTGATGCCGCTGGTTATGGATAAGTATTTTAGTAATGGCTGGGTGACGCGTACTTCGGGATCAGGTGCGGTGACGATTACTGACGGTGTTTTAAACTCTACCGGTTCAGGAACAGATACGGCGATGAAGGATTACTGGCTGCCGGTTACGCCGGGGCAGGTGGTTGAGTTTTCTTGCTTGGCCCGTAATAACGGTGATGAAGCCAGAATTGCTATCGATAATATTGACTACGCCGGGAACTTTGCAAATTTGGACTGGATTAATGTAACGGCGAGTGAATTTAGGCGATATAGGTTAAGGTGCGTTGTACCTTATGATAGTAGTTATGGCTGGGTCAGAGTGGTCTTAGGAAAATGGGGTTCAATGAGTGTAAGTCATGATGCCGATTATACCGATCCGGTGGTGGCGGTATCTAATGGTTTCGGGACTACCTCAGTTATTGCACTCGGACTTATTAGGCTGCAGTCTGGAACAGTTGATCTCCATCCGACTTTTCGCAGTTACAATATTGACTCAGTTAGTTTTAATGGCACATATACGGTGACGGTAACATTAAAGACACCGTGCTATGCTTCGATGCGGCCTCTTGTGTTTGTAAGCAGTACTCCGGACAGCTGCTATATACCGCAGGCGGGAAGCTTTAGCGCTGGTGATCCAACAGCCTTTATTGTTAAATGGACGGATGGGGCGGCGGTTATAAATGTGAGCGCGGTAACAAGTTTGTACGCTTTTGTGAAGGTGGAGCTGTAAATGTTCTAAAAAAGTAAAAACTCAGAAATTCGCAGTTTTGCGTTTCCTGAGTTTTAGGAGTTTTTGTTAGTATCACAAGTAGCAGGCTGGTTATCTGATTAGTTAAATTTATTTACATAGCTGAAATTGCCGAATGTTCTTCTTGTGCTTCGCGTACTTCGTTCGGATATTTTGCAATAGATCGTAAGTAGGCGCTTGCTGTAGCATCTGGTACGCGGCGACCCTGCTCCCAACCTTGCAAAGTAGCTAATGGGATATTGTATGCCTTGGAAAACTCGCTCTGAGAAAGGTTAAGTTTTTCCCTAATTTCCTTGCAGTTCGGAACATAAATAATAGTTGACCGGGTATTAGAGCTTTCACCTTTGCTATGAACAAGAGCTTCGTTTAAGCCTTCTAATATGCCTTCAGCAAGAGGGGAAAAGGTATTACTTTTTTTCATCAGGTGTTATTCCTCCTTAGCTGACTTTTAAGTTGTTCAGCGACTTGGTGCAACGCCTTTTTCTCTTCGTCAGTAAGACTATCCTTGACGTTTTTCGGATATGCAAACAATAGATATATGGGGTTTTGTATGTTGTAGTAGTAGTAAATAACCCTTGCTCCGCCGCGTTTGCCCATACCTGGGCGGCTCCAACGGATCTTTCGAATACCTCCAGTCCCGGGAATTATATCGCCATCTTCATAATTGGTGGCAATGTAATTTTTAAAGGCATCAATGTCCTCGCCATCCCAGAAGGAAGAGGACGAACGGGTAAACGATGCGGTTTCAACAATAACTATTGGTATCATTTCCATATGTTTATTATAAGTCAATGACGGATAATAAGCAATATGGAAATTTTTTAATGTGGCAATAAGTTCGCAGGATACATGGCTCAAAGATCTTGATTTCCAGTACAACGACAATTTTAAAAAAAAGGAAGATGATGGTTTATTTATTCGATTAGTTCAAACTACCATAAATATTGAACCAATAAATAGTTGAGAGGCGCAAAGCATCTATTTTTGTGAGGAGGGTGAGAAATGGCACAGGATGTTTGTATGGAACACAGCGGAACAGAGGCTCGGATAGCACAGCTCGAAAAGAATGATGTCGACATTTCTAAGCGACTAAGGGACGTGGAAATTACAGTATGGAAAGCCGCTGGCGCGAGTGGAATTGTTACGGCGGTCTTGGTGGTTGTGCTGGAAAGGTTAATAAAATAATGGGACGAGTTATTGTAATTGAAACAGACTTAGACTTTGCTAGGTCGCTATCTTACCGTGGCGAAACTGATTACCTTATTGTTCATCATGAAGATTCGGCAGGAGATGTGGGTGCCGCAACAGTACACCTGCAACATCTTAATTTAGGCTGGGCGGGTATTGGTTATCACTATGTAATTAGATTCGACGGCACTATCGAACGAGGTAGGCCTCGCGATGCAATCGGTGCACATGCCCAAGGGCTTAATTATTGTAGCATCGGGATTGCATTTTCTGGGAATTGTCAGGACAATGAACCGACAGAAGAGCAGTTGGAAGTATTGCCTAAACTGCTGGCAGACCTAAAAGACAATTGGCCTGATGCACAGATTATCGGTCATAGAGATGTTGCTGATATAGCGGAAAATCCTAGTTCGGCGACTGATTGTCCGGGCGTAAAATTGTATGATCGATTGCCTGACATTATAGAGCAGGTTGCTATAATGCGAGGTGATTGCAATGAATCTATTAGAAGTTGAAAAACAGGTATTGCCTTACCTTATAAAATTGGCTGAATCGCCACTTGTGCAGTCTGAACTACAGGCTACAAAGGTGGCGATTCTTAATATTGTCGAGGCTGAAGCAGCTAGGGCAATACCGTTTGGGTTAAGGACCATCGCCCTCATTTTGCGGTGGATTATAAAAAGGATTAAGGGAGCGTGTTTATTTATGAAAACCAAATTCGATTTGCAGAAATTTGCTGATGAGGAAGTTACAACAGCTGATACCGATGAATCATCAATTGAAACGGCTACTGTTGGAGCCGCCGAAGAGTCAACTGTTACCACTGGCATTGTAATTATCAATGTACAGGATAGCTCCGGCACCGCAATGGAAGGTGCTACTGTTAGTTACAACGTTAACGCCATTGCTTGTACTGGAACAACCGATACAAATGGCCAATTGACTGTCGAAGAATTGCCCGCCGGGACCTATACTTTTACGGCAACACTGGACGGTTATGCGTCGGATACGGTTGAAGTGACCGTTGTTGCTGGTGAAACTGCAACAGGGACTATTGTTTTGACTGCCGAAACTACAACTGATACATCTTCTCTCGACAGTACTTTAGATTCTGCTATTGCCTCTGCGGCTTCTGCCACGGAACTTTCAGATGTTGCCGAGGCTGTTGC
>JAGGAC010000107.1 GCA_017889635.1 Bacillota bacterium
GCGCCTGCTCGGCATAATAAGCCGCCATCCCCCTCGCAAGTTCAGCGTTTTCTCCCTTAACCTCAGTAAACACCTCTGCCAATTCCAGTAGCTCCGGCAGAGTATTATCCAATGCTTCGTTCCGTTGTTTTGCATAATAATAACCGCGATCAAAATCAGCCATTATCTTCATCGCATCATTTATGCCTTTGTCACTCAATATATATTCCCCCTAAATTCGCACGGCTCTGGTGCTGCAGACTAGAGCAGCACCAAAACCGGCTTATTAGGAGGAAATCAAAAAGCGCAGTCAGGTATTAGCTCATAGCTAACCTACACTGCGCATTGCTTCATCATTTAGAATAAAAACAAACAGACGTTTAATACCGCCTATCTGCTGTAACATGCTGTAATAGAAATTCGCATATAGCCCCAGCATGCTGCATCAAGCCAACAATCATCTATACCCCCGGCATGCCAAGCCTTGCCTAAAAAATGGAAAAAGAGTATAATATAGATTGTCGTCATGGGCAGCTAGCTGCTGCGTGTAGGTGCTTCGGTCACCTGCATGAGTCTGGGAGTGTCTCACCACTCACAGGTCATGGCGATTTTTAATTTCCACCTGTTTCTAATTATAGGCTGGTTTGACAAAAAATTTCACCCCAAAGTCCCTGCTTTTTCTATAATCGGAGTACTATATAATTTAGAAATGCAAAACGCTGCTAATATACTGGGGTGAAAATCTAGTTTTAATTTTTGCACTGGAAACACATATTGTTAACATTTTAAATTGGGTATGCTATAGTTTTGTATCAACAGGTTCAAGATTTGAATTTACAGTTTTCGCCGTAATTTCTTCAGCATACAAATCAGCCATATCCTTATGGGATGGGAGATTACCGAATCTGAACCATATCCCCCCTGTTCTACAACGACAGCAACTACAAGAGTCGGATTATCAAATGGACCATAGGCTACAAACCATCCGTGGTCATCCCCATGTGAATTTTCAGCTGTACTTGTCTTCCCAGCAATTTGCATAGGGAAGTTTTCAAATATATAGCCTGCAGTTCCACGGGGCGAAATAACGTCTCTTAAGGCCTCTCTAACGGTTTTTAAATTTTTTTCGGAAATATTAACTTTACCTAATTCTTCAGGCTCAAAAGTCTTTATTACTTCTCCGCTTGGCGATAGTATTTTACTTACAAGATATGGTCGATATCGATGACCACCATTTGCTATTTGCGAAACAACACTTGCCATCTGCAAAGGAGTAACAAGCTGAAATCCTTGTCCAATTGCTGCATCAAAAGTTTCTGACAAATACCACTCCTCTTCGTAAACTTTCATTTTATATTTTCTATTAGCTACTAATCCTTCAGATTCACCTGGTAAATTAATTCCTGTTGGTGACCCTAACCCAAAATTACGCGCCCATATTTCTAATAAATCGATACCCAAGCGATTTCCTAATTCATAAAAATATACATTATCCGACTTAGCCATTGCAACATTGAAATCAACCCAGCCCAGCGCCATATTATGCGCATTACCTTTAGGAACCAACCAATGTGTTCCGCTATCCATAATTTTCTCTTCACTTGTAACCTTGCCAGCTTCCAAAGCAGCCGATCCGGTTACGATTTTAAACGATGAACCTGGTGGGTATTCTGCGCTAATTGTTCTGTTTTGCATTGGATTAAAGGGATTGTCGTTTATTTTTTTCCAGTCTTTAGAAGATATTCCACCATTGAAAATATTTGGGTTAAAAACTGGCCGACTTACTAGAGCAAGAATCTCACCAGTCTGTGGGTTCATAACAACCGCAGCAGCAGCTTTTGCATTCGGGTTGCCAAATTTATCTTGTAAAAACCGCAATCGATCATCCATAGCTTTCTCTGCAGCTTTTTGTATTTTTGCATCAATAGTTAAAACCAATTCATTTCCAAGTACAGGTTCCTTTTTCCCAACTATTCTAGTCGGTGTTCCTTCAACATCAACCTCTATTTGTTGCCCACCGTCTTCTCCCCGTACTTCTTGATCATAAACTTTTTCAAGACCGAATTTACCAACAAGCGAGCCTGGAGTATATCCTTCAGTCTTTTTTAGTTTTAATTCAGCATCGCTAATTTCACCAACATACCCAAACAAATGTGCAGCTAACTCTTGATTTATATAGTTTCGGACGGCCTGAACTTCTATGACTACGCCTGGCAACTCACTTTTTCGTTCCGCAATTTTAGTTAAAGTATCTTGATTTACATCATCCTTTATCCGAACCGGCGCTAACACATTATTCTGTGTAATCTTATTTTTTATATCACTTGGTTTCATCTCCAGTAAAGGTGCTAATCGATTTATAACATCATCAGAGATAGGCTCGTCTATTGGCACAAGAGAAACAGAAAACCCCGGGCGACTTGTGACGAGCGGAATTCCGTTTCGGTCATAAAATGTGCCACGGGGAGCAGTAATCGAGAGGATTCGAATTCGATTGTTATCAGATTTTTCGTTAAACTCTGCACCAAACAGGAGTTGTAACCATACAAGGCGTAGTATAATGATAGTTATAATTAAAAAAATTACAGTTTCTATAATCTTCAGTCTTTCTTTACTGAGTTCGTTCGTAATCAAATAGCACCACCTTCCCTACATTGGCTTATAAAATTCATTTTAATAAAACATATTTATATTGCTCATAAGCCATTTCATTCTACCAAGTATAGATACCTTGTTCAACAAACAAATTTTAGCAACATTATTATCAGCAAGGTTAGATTACCGAATCCAAAGAAAACACACCGCCACTATTATATAAACAGCCAATAACTGAAGTCCTTCTAACCAGTTCGACTCATTATCCCCGGCTACACGGTTGACAATAATAACCGCAACTATAAGGGAAGCTATCTCAAAAATATTAAATATTAAACTCATGGTTCTATTAATGAGTGCGCCTACAATAACCAGGCAGGGCGTTACAAATAATGCAATTTGAAGACTAGAACCAATAGCAATTTCCGTTGCAATATCCATTTTGTTTTTAATCGCCATCCAAACTGCCGTACTATGTTCGGCAGCATTACCAATCAGAGGAATGATAATGATCCCCACAAAAAACGGATTTATGTTTATACTCTGAGTCACAGGTTTAATAGCTCCTACTAATATTTCACTTTCCCAAGCAATAAAAAGTGTTGCACCAACAAGCACACTAATCGCCTTGCGAAGGGACCATTTAGGCAATACTTCTTCATGTCCTTCCGTTCCAAATAAATCGTGATTAGTTTTAAAAGAAAAATACAATCCCATTAGATAAATAATCAGCATTACCACTGCAATAAGCAGGCTAAGCGGTTCATATTCCCAGGTATCCACTAACTCAGGCCGGACAGCGTGAAGAAATATTGCAGGTATACATAAGCCAATAACGGAAAAAGTAAGCATTGTGCTTGAAAAATCTACCGTTTTTTTACCAAAACCCTGCACTCCATTTTTCAATCCTCCAGCAAACATACTAGCCCCCAGTACTAACAGAGAATTTCCCAGAATTGAACCAACTATGGATGCTTTTACGACATCAAACAGCCCTTGTTTTAAAGCAAATAAAGCAATAATTAACTCGGTTGCATTCCCAAAAGTAGCATTTAAAAATCCTCCAACTTTAGGATTCGTATAAAGGGCGAGTTCTTCCGTAGCAAATCCCATGTAAACAGCTAACGGTAAAATAGCCATTGCAGCTAATAAAAACTGCACCAGAGGTCCCCAGTGTAAAATTTCGGCAATAATACTTAGAGGTATAAACAATAATGTAGTCGGTAAAAACCGTATCATCTTACGTTTCTCCCCCCATCTCTAATAAATAAATATATATATATTATAGGCTAAATATTAGTAATGCCTTCTAAAAGACAACTTTTCATAGATCTAAATAACTCTAATTTCTGCCTACATCTAAATTCTTCCTACATTGAAAAATCAATGTAATCTTTTCCTTGATTGAAAACTACGTAAAAACAGATACTTTTCTTTATCGTTTTTCATTGACAAAGGATCAAGCTTTTTCTTGGTAAGTATTAACCGGACAGCTTGTAAAACTTCATTTACAGTTAGATTACCTATAGAATTCTCTTTGCCTTGCAATGCAATTTGATTAGGTAAGTTCCGCTGATAATACATAGCACTGGTAACTCCAAATAATGCTACTGTCGGCACTTGTAAGGCTTGAGCAATATATAACGGTCCGGTATCGCCGCTAATAAAAATACCTGCTTGTTTAGCAACAGCGCCTAACTCTTTGAGGGTCATGCTTCCTGTTGCGTCGATAATCGGATTATTCATCTGCATAGAAATGGCTTGTGCCATATATTTATCACTTTTATCCCCAAAAACAACAATCGGCATTTTAAACTCGGCTGCTAACATGTCCCCCAACTTAGCAAAATTCTCCAAGGCCCAGCACTTCGATGGCCAGCTTGTTGAAGGATTGAATATAATAAAATTACGAGCTTGAAGGCCATGATTAATCATAAAATATCTGGAATATATTTCCGCGGCTGCTGTTAGAGGCATTTCCAAAATCGGTTGAGCTTCTTCTATACCGAAGTGTAATAATACACTTAAATATCTTTCGTACACAGTCGAAAAAGCTCTGTTCGGGGTATAAATATTAGCTCCGACACAAGGCTCAGGAGGATTGGGCAAACAAATACGATGCTTTGCACCACTAAAATAAGAGATAAAATCGCTGCGATACATCCCCTGAAGATCAATGACAATATCAAAACGCTGTTGTCGAATCTTAGTGATAAAATTCCAGTTACGTTTAATAAGTTTATATACATTCCCGGTCTTCTTTGCCTCAGCCTCCCATTCTTTTCTTGGCCAAACAAAAACATGTTGAAGGTTACTATTTCCTTCCACAACGTCTTTTGATTTGGTTTCCACAACCCATGAAATTCTTGAATGAGGAAAGAATTTTTTTAGGGCTTGTGCAACCGGCGAAGCTTGGATTACATCTCCGATAGCACTTAAACGAATTATTAATACCCGTTCGAAACCGCCTAGCTTTTTCCCCATCTAAATCTCCTATCACGTACAAATGATTAACATATAAACTTTCAAGCCACCCATTAACGAGTGGCTTGAACTTGATTTTAGTCTTCCCCAAGCCTAAAATGTGTTAACTAAAATTATTCTTTCACCCTATTCTCCATATCTAAACTACTTGATTCTAATAGTTCTCACACTATATTGGGTTGCACAAAAGTATGACAACTAAGTTTTTTCCCGTATATCCAGCCTTGTTGCTACCTCATCAACATTAAATTCGATTACTTAAGCAATACAAACGCGACCAGTTTCCCAAAATTTGCAGTTCTCAACAGTACACATAACATCACGTGCCATATAACTCATCTCTTCAGTATTTGTCAAATACTTTATATAGATTTTACTAAATAAGAAAGAATATACGAAATAAATTAATGATGTCCTAACAACTCCTCGATAATTTATACTTCCACTCTATCACCAGATCTAACATCCGCTTACATTGGCAGCCTTTATTTCATCCAAAGCCAACACGACGGGCGGTACAGGTTTCAATTCCGTGATATTTGCAGTCGGTTAATTTGCAATTGACGTTGGACATGATCATGTTCTCCCTTAATTTTAGTCATAAAGCAAACGCCCCGGAGGACGCTTTTTAATATTGAGCACTAGCTATCATTTTTAATATAATCGACCGCCAATATGAAGCATCACCATCAGCACAAATTATTAATTCGAGTGAAAGGGTTACTAAAAATTTTTGATTTTCTCAGAATATCTTATTACTACCATGCCTATGGTGACAGCGGGGGACGTCAGACTGTCACCCTTTCGGCTTTTACATCAGCAGCACTGAATTGAATTACTATCGTGCAGCGCAAAAAATATAAACGCTTCGAAACCCAATAGGTCTCGAAGCGTTTATATATATATCTATTTTTAGTTCTGTTTCAATTTCTCAACTTCTTCGATTGGCAGCCCCGTCCCTGCTGAAACTTCGGCTACAGATAACCCCATCGCCAGTAGCCTTACCACGGTTTCACAGTTTGCTTCTACACGTCCTTTTCGCAGGCCTTCCTCTAGTCCTTCTTCTTTCGCCGAGCTGATAGCTGATACATGGTCATGCAGAGCTTTTTCCCGCATCTCATATAAGTAACGTTCTTTATCCCGCTTTAAGAAGATTTCTTCGGCTTTTAACGCCTTTTTAATTGCTGGTTCGTTCATAGCCATCTCCTCTTTATCAGCACTATTAGTCAGATAAGCAAGCCACTTAACTCCCCCTCACTTCTTTCTCGTCATCCGCGCCTGCTCCGCATAATAAGCAGCCATCCCCTTAGCTAGTTCAGCATTATATCCATCTACCTCAGAAAATATCTCCACCAAATCCAACATTTCCGACAAACTATTTTTTCCGGCAGAAGCTTCGTTCCGTTGTTTTGCATAATAATAGCCGCGATCAAAATCAGCCATTATCTTCATCGCATCATTTATGCCTTTGTCACTCAATATATATCCCCCCTAAATTCGCACGGTTTTGGTGCTGCAGACTAGCGCAGCACCAAAACCGGCTTATTAGGAGGAAATCAAAAAGCGCAGTCAGGTATTAGCTCATAGCTAACCTACACTGCGCCTTACTTCATAGTTTAGAGTAAAAACAAACAGACCGGTTTATAGAACCAAAAAGAACCAGAATACCGCCTGCCCGCTGTTACATGCTGTAATAGAAATTCGCATTAAGCCCCAGCCTACTGCATCAAACCAACAATCATCTATACCCCTTAGCCCTACCCCCACTTGCCCAAAAAATGGGAAAAGAGTATAATATAAATTGTCGTCATGGGCAGCTAAAGCTGCTGCGTGTAGGTGCGTATACACCTGCATGAGCCTGTGAGTGCTTCCAACACCCACAGGTCATGGCGATTTTTAATTTCCACCTGTTTCTAATTATAGGCTCTTCTTCGCCAGTCTTATCGCCAATCCATCCAATTCTTCAATCATCGCAGGGCGGCGTAGATACTTTGCTTTTAGCTCTTCAATGATACGGCTCACCTCA
>JAGGAC010000042.1 GCA_017889635.1 Bacillota bacterium
GGGTCTATTGCAGTCGGGAGATTGCAGTAGGTTCGGTAGGTATCTTCGGCAGTCGAGCAAAGGTTGGTATCGGTTGTGTAATGCTTGTGCGTAGGCGAAAGTTTGCGTATAGGTATGTAACGATCGGTATCAGCTGTAGCGTAGATCATTACGGGCTCTTTAAAAGCTGGCGGAAATCCGCCAGCTTTTAAAGTTTCATCCTATTATTTTTATCTGTTTATCAAAAGATCTATCACTACATGTTCAAGATCCCACATTATCCGCTCATGCCGTTGATTTTCCTGTTGCTGCCGTTCCCGCCACTGACGGTCATTCTCATTAGGACGTCGCTCCATTTCAAACCTGTGACGATCATTTTCCTGCTGCAACCTTTCATGCCGCAGTTTCTCGCCTTCTTGGCGCATTATCCGATCATGGCGTTGATTTTCCTGTCTCCGCCGTTCCCGCCACTGACGGTCATTCTCATTATGACGTCGCTCCATCACCCGTTCATGCCGGATATTTTCTTCCTGCAGACGTTGTCGCTGTTCCTGAACAATATTTTCAGATCGCTGCTTGTGATCATCTTGCACGGGTGATGCCTCTAATACCGCCGTACCCAAACCGATCTGAACAATGGCTGCAAACGAGTAAATAATTATTTTCTTAGTTATATTTTTCATCTTAACAACTCCTTGCATATTTCTTTATATAATAGCTATAAAATATGACAACCAAGTGTCCTATTTGTGAAAATTATGTGATATTTTCCCAAGGCGTAAAGCTTAAGGCATAGCCTTAGTTATTATCTAAAATGAGAACCTCGCTTTAAAGACAATAATGCCTTTAAAGCGAGGTTCTCATTTTAGGATCTATTTCGTATGTCCCATCAGAATAATGTTACCCTTCTCTCATTAACTGTTCTATACGTTTTAGTACTCCATTATCGCCAATCACCAAAATTATATCCAGCGGCATGAAGCAGGCATACGGTCCTGGCGAAAGAATCAGCGTTCCTTCACGTTTTATACCAACAATAGTTGCTCCTGTTTTTTGCCAAAATTGAACATCTGCAATCATTTTGCCTATTAGCAAAGAATCTAACGGAACTTCAACTTCAATAATATTTACTGGATTAATATGCCGTAACCGTTCACTAAGATCAAACATATGCTCAATCTTTTCAGATATATCCTGATTCATGCGCTCTTTTTCCACTATCATCGCTTGAATTTCTGTTTTTAGCTCGCGAAGATCTTTTCCGGTATTATATTTTTCAATATATCGCAATGCATTCTGGCGGGATATGATAGTAACTCCACTCCCAGTCTGCGTTTTGACAATTTCCATATCTTCCAGCAATCGCAACGATCTCCTAATAGTCTCTGGTGATACATTATATTGACCTGCAAGCAGAGAACGACCCGATATTTTTGTTTTTTCCTTTAGTTCACCTTTAGCAATGCGAGTAGCAATATCCATTGCAATTCTAGAATAAATTGGCGGTTCAACACTGCTTTTCATAATAAAATAACACCCCATGACATTTAATACGCATTTAAAGCAATCCCTTTTTACACTATTCCCTATTATAGCTGTTTCGCTTTTAACTGTCTAATAGTTGCTTATCGAGTTTCTTAGAAGGTAAAACGCAGCAGTTGTAGAAAAATATAAGTTTAGTTATATACAGATTATTCCTTAGGAGGAAGCAATTGCAGCACTTTAACACTATACAAGTTAAGAAATTTAGAACAAAAACAGTTGTTTTGGCAGCAGTATTTATAGCATTAACCATTATCCTGACGCATATTTTCGCCATCCAAACCACCTTTATCAGAATCGATTTTGGCTTTTTAGCTATCGCAACCTTCTCCATGTTGTTCGGCCCGTTTTTAGGTGCTATAGTTGCATCAATTGCTGATGTCGTCGGTTGCACAATCTTTTCTTCCGGAGTATATTTTCCTGGATTTACACTTAGCTCATTTATCTCCGGCATTATTTATGGGTTCTTTTTCTATAGCAAACCGATCTCTTTTACAAGAGTTGTTCTGGCAAGTATGGCAACACTTATATTTGTCGACATGTTTATGAATACTCTTTGGCTGGCCATTTTGTATCACAAAGCAGTCTCAATTTTTATAGCAGGACGGCTTATAAAATGTTCTGTCATGCTCCCTATTCATGTAATACTCATCTATTCGCTACAAAAACGCTTACTCCAACAGACCTTCATTTTTCGTTATTTAAAATAATAAACCTCGCTTCACAGGCTCACACTGTGAAGCGAGGTTTATTATTTTAATTATCTACGCCGCAGGGCATTATAAATCTTTTTTGATTCAGTTGCAATAAATTTACTGGCATAAACATGATCCGCTGAATCTGTATAAAAGCTTATTAGTATCGGATCGTTACCATCCATAACTATTCCAACATCACAAAGAATCCTATCCAGTTCACCAACTTTATGATAAACTGTTGTGTTCATATAACGAGGAATTTCATCATGAAAAATAGTGTTCGCCAGTTCATGCTTTAACAGTTTGCTTTTTTCTTTATTAAGATACTTTTCGGAATAGATATTCTCAAGCATCTTCGACATTTCATAGGGTGTGGTTATACTATGGTATTTGTACTTTTTATGAGCCCCATCATTATGTATTCGCGTATTGTGCAAACCAACATCCCTACAAACCTTATTCAGGGCATTCGGGTTAGTTCTATCAATCTCAGCCAATAATTCAGCGAACGTAGTATTATCGCTAACCGTTATCATCGCTTCTACAGCTTTGTCATATTCCCTTTTTTTACTCGGTCCGGCTTTTGGATACAAATACTTGTAGGTAGCCGATGCGACAATTAGTTTGCTGGTTGAAGCAGTAGGAAAGATAACATTTTCGTTAAATTCAATAGTCTTTCCGGTTCTTAAGTTTTTGGCAAAGACTCCAACTTTCCCATTATAGTTTTTTAAATCTTTCAATATCTCTTTTTCCTGTGCCGGTGCAGCTGAGGCAGTTGCCGTAAGCACAGTTATGGCAATTAATACTGTAGCAATTTTTTTAATCATTTGGTCACCTCGTCAATAATAAGTTTTCTACAGCGTGAGCTAAGATCGCGGCGTATTGGCAAGGAGTCCTTTATGATTAGAACATTTACAATCATTTTTGCCAGTAATATTTTATCATTTTTTATACAATTTTTCCAGTATAAATTTTACAAAATTCATTAACTATGTATTTAGGGATCTGTTTTTCTCCCAATTGGTTAATATTACACATTGACTTAGTATTTAGACTTTTGTTATATTCACCATAGGTTAAGTATACATAATAACTTGTTAAAGGAGGTTCTTTTGTTGAAAAAGCTTATCCTTGCCTTATTTACTTTGATGCTTTCCAGCAACATCGTTATTGCCGCACCAATCAATAACCTCTCATCCGAGCAGACCGCCTTGGGATTTGGTACCGATAGCTTTTATTTAGAGCATAAATTCACCCCTAGTTTTACCTTAGGGTTTCAGAACCTTGACTGGAACGGAAACGATGACATTTACGGACAGTTTAATCTTTCCGAAAACCTAAGAGGCATTATCGGAAATCGTAATTTCGACTCAGGCTCTGAAATCTATTTAGGAATGGCAGTAACCGGTCCATTGGCTCCTAAGTGCGATGGTTATGCCTCCATAATCGCCGGAAGTAGTTTTAAAGAATTCCAGGCAGGCGCCAACTTCAAACTAACCACTACAGTTGACCTTAATGTTAATTACCATTCCTATATGCCTGACGTAGGCAAGAACAAAACCGGCGTTGGTCTTGGCGCAACATTCAAATTCTGACCATACCAAACACTACACAGCTAATAATTTATTACTGCGCCCAATCGATAAATCGCTACTCAACCGGCTGGCCCGGTAAATGAGTAGCGATTTATCTTCTTTCATAATATTAGCCTCAACTGTATTTAAGTTTTGATTCTATCTGCTTATTACTTCCGCAATTTCAAACTCCGTACATTCGAGATTAAGATAGCGTCCATTCTCTGTTTCCACAAGTGGTTTAAACTGTCGGCTACGATCAATATAAATTACTTTGGCGATCGTTCCGTCACTTAATCTAACGTTATAACCAATTAAAGTCTCTTTAAGATTATCTATAACTGACGTGCACGCCTTAGCATCTAACTTGCCAAACATTTCGGAAAATAATTCTGTTAGAACACTAAACGGCGTCACCGCCTGACGATAAACTCGATTAGAGGTCATGGCATCATAAGTATCAGCAATCGCCACAATTTTCCCGAACGGTGAAATTCGCTCTTCTGTCAGACCAAACGGGTAACCACTACCATCAAGCCTTTCATGATGCTCAATAATGCCTGCCAAAACGCATTCGGGAATCCTCTGATCGTTCTTACACATTTCCAATCCCAAAATAGGGTGTTGTCGCATAATCTGCATTTCTGTTTCAGATAACTTATCAGGCTTATTTAATATCTCCAAGGGAATCTGTGTTTTACCAAAATCATGTAACAGCCCTGCCAACACCATTTCAGACGTCTCCGTATTCCCAAGCCAGCGCCAGATAAGACCACATATTACAGCTACATTAACCGAATGAGTAAAAGTATAGCTTGTTGTTGTAATTTCACTATGAGTATCAAATAAACGTTTCTGCTTTTCTGCTTCTTGATGACCGGCATTATTCTGACTGATTTCGAAGACATCGACAAAGTTTATCCCCATTGCAACAAGACGTTCAATTAGACTCTCAGTTAAAATCGAATTTTCCTGAGCTATAATCGCGCCTTTAGACGAAATTATAGGATTAGCAAGCTGCATTCCGGCTTTTGCATAACGTGTATTATATCGACTTACATACCGCGTCATACTACCATCCCCCTTATTTTTTTTCAATACAATAACCAATGGTTGGTTCAAACTCCTCAAAACTAGGTATCATCTGGAATATAAAAATAATTGCCGGGTTACATTGATTTAATCAAATGCAACCCGGCAGTCATAGACAACGTCCTTAGACCCAAAGCTTTGCGTCCCTTCTTTTCAGAAGGTTTGCCAAATATGTCCATATCATTTTTACTACTACACATTATACGACACAAAAAATCTTTTTTCTACCTTTTGTGCTAATTTTCTACATTTGTGCAAATAATTTAGATCTTCAATAAAATATAGACTTATTTTCCATAACCCCACATAAAATCTTAAGATTTTTTAGCCAAGCTTTAGAAATACTAAGCACAAGGAGGAATGTCAAGTGCATACCAAAATTCATCCCCCTAAAAAAAGACGGTATAAAAAAATTGCAGCGGCAATAGCGGGCGCACTTGCTATTACAGCAGCGCTAATTCCCAGCCTTCCTCTTGCTCCTTCCTTAAAATTTACCGAAACCGCCCCCCAGCCGTTAGCTATACAACAATCACCAGAAGTAGCTCCTGCTGATAATAACACTCCACATGAATCGAACACAAAAAAGGTACTGAACATTACGGCAACAGCCTATGCGCCAGGTCCACATGATAATGAGCAATGGGGCAATAAAACCTTTTCTGGTACCCAAGTCAGACCGGGCGTTATCGCAGTAGACCCCCGAGTTATCCCCCTGGGATCACATGTTGCCATAAAGTACCCTGATGGCAGCATAGAATACGCAGTAGCCGAAGACACCGGTGGCGCAATCAAGGGCCACCGGATAGATGTCGCCAAATGGACTGTCTCTGAGGCGCGCAAATTCGGGATAAAACCAGTCAAGGTTTATATTCTAAACGATAAACCACCATTAAATGAAGAAGAAGTATAACCCCAAAACGCATCCCCTGCTCAAGAATGAACAGGTCGGATGCATTTTTATTATTCTCTATTTTTGCTTTGATGCTATTTTAGCTATCGAGTTACTATGATAAAATAATGTTACTCTAGCCGCTACAAGGAGGACAAGTTGATATGTGCCTCATTCTTTTCTCTTGGTGCAGCCATCCTGGCTATCGCTTAATTCTAGCCGCTAACCGCGATGAATTTTATAACCGCCCCACTAAGCCGGCAGCTTTCTGGGCAGATTACCCTGATGTCCTTGCCGGGCGTGATCTGGAGCAAGGCGGAACCTGGCTTGGCGTGACAAAAACTAGCCGATTTGCCGCCCTAACCAACTACCGTGACCCCAAAAACAATCGTCCTGACGCAGTATCCCGTGGGCATCTGGTTAAAGACTTTCTGTGTGGCACAATGCCACCGTCTGCCTATCTAAACCAAGTCGATAAAGTTGCCGACAATTATAATGGTTTTAATCTTTTGGTTGGTGACTCAACCAGCCTCTGGTATTATTCCAATAAAGAAAAAAGGCCTCATAAACTCGCCCCCGGACTCTATGGCTTAAGCAATGGTTTATTGGACAACTCCTGGCCAAAGGTTAAGCGTGGTAAACACTTACTCTGTCAAGCCCTTACCGCCAAAGACCTTAAGGCATCAGCCTTACTAAATTTGCTGGAAGATAGAGTCGAACCACCAGAAACCGAACTGCCTGATACCGGAGTTGATATTGGATGGGAAAAAACTCTTTCCCCTATTTTTATTCACAGTCCCAACTACGGTACCAGGGCATCAACAGTACTAATGATTGAAGATACTGGCAAAATAATTTTTCATGAGCGTTCGTTACTATCTGAAGCCCAATGGACTGATCAGAACTATGTTATTGGATCACACTAGAAACTTACCGCTATTATTCTCATGGATATCAATTTTCTAGGAGCTTGATTGATGAATAACCTTTTGACATTGCCCCAGGTACAATTTTTGTTTAAAAATGAATTGCCTCGTTCACAAATTTTGCTTGTTGCCGGAGGACGCCCACCTTCCAAGGAATGGCTTACTATAGCTGCAGCCACATATCCGATTTGGGCCGTAGATAGAGGTATCGATATCTGTCAGGCAAGCAACGTCATTCCTCTGCTATTAATCGGCGATGGCGACAGCGCAACACCAGAAGGCTGGACATGGGGAACGACACTTGGCATCCCTGTCGAAATACACCCGCCGGAAAAAGACTTAACCGACTTGCAGCTGGCTTTGCAAAAGCTGGGGTTATTATATGACCAGGCCGCAGTTGTAGTAACTGGCGTATGGGGAGGCCGGTTTGACCATTCTTTCAGTAACATCTTTTCATTACTTGGCTGCGGACAATTTGGCATAAGCGGGTACTGCGCAGCCGACGAATCGGAAGTACTTGTTCTCTTAAAAGGCCATGATTCAGTAAAAATCCATGCCCCCTGCAAGCCGGATGTAGTTTCGCTATTACCATTATCCCCCTATTGTTCAGGAGTTTTTATTGATGGAGTTCATTGGCCATTATCCGCCGTTGAACTAACTATCGGCTTGCCTTATTCAATCAGCAATCGCCCTACCAAAAATCCTACTGACATCACAGTTTCAGTAGAAAAAGGCTGTCTTGGAATCTATATGTGCTGGGAACAAAATTGTTTTAAAAAATAATTCCAAATTATGGCTAGAAACTATCTGGTTATGATAATATAATAGAAATTAATTTAATCAATTGTGCTAGGGGTGCCACTAAGGCTGAGAAATGAAAGCAAATTCATTAACCCTTCACCTGATCTGGATAATACCAGCGTAGGGAAGCGATATAGATAAAACACCGCTATCCCAGTTGGAATGCGGTATTTTTTTATATCATTATAAATTTATCAAATATCAAATAGGAGATGATACTATGGAAATACCCTTTATTACTAATTTGTCAGCAATTATGGAAAATCCCGCAAGCATTGCTGCACTTGCGGGACTAGTGGCTCTAGTATTGGCATTTTTGTACATGAAAAAAATTACGTTGAATACGCAGTTAATTGTTCACATTGCTCTTGCACTTGCTTTAACCGTTATCTTGCATATCTTTCGACTCTATCATATGCCCCAAGGCGGCAGCATCACATTCGGCGCAATGATTCCGCTGCTGTTAATCTCATTCCGCTATGGACCAATCGTTGGTTATCTTGCAGGATTTGTTTATGGCTTAATCAATTTACTCCAGGATCCTTATATCCTTCACCCTGTACAAGTACTTTTCGATTATCCCCTGCCCTATATGGCTCTTGGATTAGCAGGCTGTTTTAAAACCCGCATATTTGTAGGAACCATCGTTGGTATCTGCGGTCGCTTTGTTTGCCATGTTATATCTGGAGTTGTCTTTTTTGCTAGTTATGCACCAGCCGGAATGTCTCCCTATTGGTACTCCCTGGCGTTTAATGCAACCTATTTGCTCCCTGAATTGGTGATCTGTTTAATCATTATGCGGATCCTACCTGTAAAACGGTTACTGTCTATCATGACTAACGACAAAAATTAGTCCTCCGCTTGCTCCACTTTTCGGCACCACTCCGCTTGACGGCTGAATTATCTTGTTAAAACCAACATCTATCATAAGCAGCAGCATAGCGCTGTAACAAACCAACTCCGTCAGTTCTTCAAATAATTCTTCACTACCACCAAATAATCCGTGGCTGTAATGCTCAATCCAAGTAGCAATAACCCCTGCTACGATGATAATAACGATCTCTCCTAGCGGAACTATTCCCTGCTTTAACCAATTGCACATTTTAGGCCATACTCCGCATTTTACTAACCCCAGCAGTGTAATTATACATATAACACCAACAGTAGGGTGCACAACTGGACCAAACCACAAATCAGCGAGCCGAGGCATCTCGCCTGCAGAATTAATATATAAATCCCGCCCCCAGCTAATCTCCCTTCCAATCAAAAGAACCCATATAGGTATTGACCACAAAAATAGCTTTTTATAATCCTTAGTTACCACTCCAAAATTCACTACCAACAAAGCCACCACACAGCAACAACCTAAAATCACCAATTGCAATAATTCAATTGGACCATTCTCACAGCCCCAGTAAGGCGGTAACTCTACAGCGCCAAATATTGCACAGCCAGCAATAATTAACGCCATCCAAGCACACGGCGTCATCATTAAAAATCGCAATTTCTTCAACATAAATACGACCCCTCACACCATTGATATATAATTACAATGCTCACTTTTTAAATAATGACCGACTAGTCAGTCTTGTACGGATTAGGAGAAATTTCGTTTTATAACTAGCAGTACTTCATACCAGAATCAAAATACCAGAAAAACCAATATTTAACCCTCGCGACTGTCTAGTCAGTCACCATTTATCTAAATCTTACACCCGCTAATCCCCATTTGTCAAATATTTCTTGGTTTGCAATCTGTGCAAGCTTATAAAAAACCCCAAAAAGTAGCAATTAAAACTTTGTCACTACTTTTGGGGAAACCTCTTTCATTATTATTTTATTCTGTCTAGAGCTAACAACAACCCGTAAAGCAATGCCTGCGGGCGCGGCGGACAGCCTGGCACATAGATATCTACAGGTATAAACCTATCAACCCCTCCCTGTATAGCATAGCTTTCGCCAAAAGTACGACCAGATGCGGCACAAGCGCCTACCGCCATAACTAGTTTAGGATCCGGAACAGCTTCGTAGGTCATGAGTAAGGCTTGAGTCAGATTACGGGTAACCACTCCGGTAACCATCAGCATGTCGGCATGGCGTGGCGATGCAACAAAATCAATGCCATACTGTTGTAAATCATATACCGGATTACCAAGCGCTGTAAGCTCCCAATCGCAGGCATTACATGAACCAACATCCAAATGACGAATGGCTAGTGAACGACCAAGAGTGCGAACAATTTTAGCCTTCAATTCGTTACCCATTTCTTCCAACTGGTTGGAAAGCTCTCCAAGCTTGTAGTTGCCGGTCTGCTGTAATGCGCCATGTTCACATGCTTCAATGCAATTACCACAAAAAATGCAGGCACGCTGATCAATTGTTACATCATCGTTGCCAAGCCGCACTGCCCCGGTCGGACAAGCACTACTGCAAGCACCACAACTTGCACACTTTTTGGCTTCCCTAACTTCGCCTCGTGAACGTGCTGGAACGGCAGTAACATCATAGCTTTCGGTAACCGTACCGGTAGCCATTATTTTCCGAAGTATTTTTAACATTTTTATCCCCCTAACGATCCAGGCAGGCGTAACATAATTCAAAGCTTTTATTAATAAGCGGAAAGTCAGGCAATATATTTCCGGGAACAGCTACAGTCAGCGCCGGCCAATTAGCATAAGAAGCCGAACGTACGAAATAGCGATAAATCCTATTTTCTTCCTCCATCATCAGCCAATGAATATTACCGCCTCTGGGCGACTCGCTCCAGCCAATCCCTGTCGAATAAGGCTGTATAGACGGTATAGGCTCCTTTAATTTCTTTGCCGTTACTGGAATCCTGGTAACCATCTGTCTAATAATACGGGTAGCTTCTAAAGCTTCATCAACCCGCACCCATAGCCGCGCTGCCACATCACCGCTGCGATGCAGTGGTACTTCAAACTTTATTTGCTCATATCCACCATATGGTTTATCACGTCTTAGGTCATAATCTACCCCTGACGCTCGCGCCGCTACCCCGACAACACCGAGTTCCTTTGCCGCCTGATAGGGCAAAATCCCTGTAGTATTAACCCGATCCAAAAACTGATCATTCTCCTGCAGCAGTTCGACCAGTTGAATAAAATCTACTTCCAGTTTGTCAATTGTCTCAGCGATTTGGGTCAAAAGCTCTCCCGGTAAATCATTGCGAACTCCCCCCGGTACTACCATCCCCCGCAGAAAGCGGTTACCGGTCAGCGTTTCATTCAGACGCATAAGATATTCCTTCAGTCGCGCCCCATTGCTGGTCCCTACCGCAAATCCAAGGCCAGCACAAAGATTACCGACATCGCCGACATGATTGTAAAGTCGTTCAAGTTCGGCAATTAAAATACGAATCAGCTTTGCCCGCTCGGGAATTTCAACCTTGGCCACACTTTCAACAGCCTGAGAAAAAGACAAGGTATGCGAAACACTACACGCGCCACAAATTCTTTCCACCTGAAATAAAGCCCGCTTAATGGGCATTCCCTCTAATGTCTTTTCAATCCCCCGATGGGTGAAAAAAAGTTTTGCATCAAGCCGGATAATTGCTTCACCAGCCTGGCTAAAACGGAAATGGCCTGGTTCGATGATTCCCGCATGTATCGGTCCCACCGGAACTTCGAACACACCTTCACCATGAGCATGAGCCATTGGAAATTCCTTCTTTGCCTCAGGCACCACTGTCCGGGGATCAAAATCTTTACGCATCGGGTAGACGCCCAATGGCCAATTCTCATGTAAAACAAGCGGCCGAAGATCAGTATTATCAATCGGCATTAAACCAAAAAGATCGTTGATTTCCCGTTCAAACCATGCCGCCGCCGGAATAATCGGCGTAAGAGAAGGAAACTCTGGCGGTGCATGCTGGTCAATTACAGCTTTAACTAAAAGCATTTCTTTCTTATTTCGCCCATCAAATATGCAATAGATAGCAAATTTGCCATTTATCGGCCGCTCATCGTTGGCGAACATAGCCAACAGGCCATGCCGACTTTTACTATAGCAGGCATTTGCAGCAGCTCGTAGATTATTAACTGAAACAGTAAAATTTTTAATCATCTTTTTACCCTCTTCTCGCCACAAGGAGCGCGGCTTGTTCCAAAAGTTGCTGCAGCCATGGCGGCAGATAAACTCCTGTTATAATAATCCACAACATAGAACAGCTAACAGCCATTATTGCTGATTTACCAATAGAAGTACGGACAAACCGTCTTGGAGCTGTACCAAAAACCATCCGAGTTGAGTAAAACATCATTCCCGCAAATACACCTGCAAGAAGGAGCAGCAATAGACTGCCTAGAACAGGCCAGCCAGCCTCGAAAGCGGCAAGAACTATAGTAAACTTACTCATAAAAATACTAAGCGGCGGAGTTCCCACTATTGCTAACATAGCAAGTATAAACATTGCACCAATCCCTGGCAGAACAGCAAACATCCCCCGAATGCGGCTAAGTTGTTTACTGCCATATTGCTGCCCAATAATACCAACCAAATAAAACAGTACTGATTTTACCACCGCATGATTCAAAATATGCAAAACAACTCCGTAAGCGGCGAGATGAGTCCCTATACCTAACCCAAAAGTTACAATACCTACATGTTCGACACTAGAATAGGCAAGCAGACGTTTTATATCATGCTGAATTAAAATAAACGGTATAGCTATTGCTACCGAAAAAATGCCAAAAGCTAACAACGCATAATTAACAAAAGAAGTAGTCAAAGCCGCCTGAATAATAACCAAGTTACGAATCAAAACATATAATACGCAACTTAAAAGTGCTCCTGATAGTAGGCCGCTGACAGGTGCAGGAGCTTGGCTGTAGGCATCAGGCAACCATGTATGCATTGGCGCAATCCCCGCCTTTGTCCCGTAACCAATCAGAATAAAGACAAACGCCAACTTGACCAGCATCGGATCAAGCTGAGTACTTATTGCTCGAAGTGCCGTCCAACTAAGCGCAGCTGTTTCAGTCCCAGCCACTCCAACTTGAGTGTAGTAGAGCATGATCGTCCCCAAAAGAGCAAATAAAATGCCAACATTGCAAACCATTACATATTTCCAGGCCGCCTCAAGCGCCGAACGATTAAAATAAAAAGCAACCAAAAGTGTTGAAGCTAATGTTGTTGTCTCCACCCCAACCCACATTAAGCCTAAATTTTCGACCACTAAAACACCAATCATTGTAAAAATAAACAGCTGCAACAATGCATAATAGCGTTTTAGTGCGCTAAGTTTAACTCTTCCCCTGGCCAGTTCATTATCCATGTACGAAGCAGAAAACAGCGTTGCAGTTATGCTAAGAAAAGCTACCACCAATAAGAGTAGTGCACTTAATGCATCTACATACATAAAGCTACTGGCAAAAACACCGCTGACTACTACCTTTCCGGTTATACATAGGAGAATACCACCAGTAAGCAGGCTGCCGGAAATATTTAAGACTTTTATCGCCGAGTTTTCGGCGATGATCATCGACAATGCTCCAACCAACAGAGGCAAAGCCAACGCTGCATAGATCAATTCCTCCATAAGTTCATCCCTTTAACTTTTTCAGAATACTAGTATCAGTTGACTGAAAAGATTTTTTCAATCGATTTGTAAGTATTACTAAAACACTTACCGCCACCAGAACATCAAAGAAAATCCCTAACTCAATGATCATCGGTAACCCATGAGTCGTTGATAGTCCTAGTAGATACAACCCATTCTCTATCGTAATCAATCCCACAATCTGCATTATTGCCTGACGGCGGGTAATAATCAGCATTAGTCCGATAAACACCAGGGCTAAAGAAGCAGCTACCGCATCCCAGCTTAACCCCCCTGGTAAAGTACGGTCAATTACAGCGTAAGTCATAACAATCGCCGCTGCTGCTGCCAGTGAAGAAGCATTCGGTCCCATAATCGGATCGACCTCGCGTTCGCGTTTCAATTGACTTACAACACGCAGCAAGGCCTTGGGAATCAGCCCTACCTTGATTAACACAGTTAATACAGCCGCAATCAGCATGTGCATTGACCCACCGCTCTCCACAGCACATGCTGCAGCTACCATCGCTGACTGCGCTAGCAATATATGGACAGCGCTTGCCAACCGGGAAGCTCTAGTTAAAAGAAATGCAGAGAACAAAAGCAAAATAGCTAATACTTGCAAGACCATCCCTCCCTATTGTGCTACAATGGCTAATAAACCCAAAAGAGCGGCTACCGCTAAAAAGCCAGGAACCTTAAACAAACGCATTTTATTTGTCACTGTCTCTACTAACGTGATAGCAGCAATACAAAGTAAAATTTTGCCGACAAGCATAACAACTTTGGCTGAAAAAGACCAGCCAACAATCGGCCACGGAAGAAAAAACGTAGAAAATAGTATAATCAAAACCAGCTCTTTGATTGCAGTTGCCCAAACAATCATACCCAGCCACCGTCCAGAATACTCAAGCACCATCCCCTCATGCACCATTGTAAGTTCAAGGTGCGTATCTGGGTTATCAACCGGAATTCTGCTGCTTTCAGCGATAAGTACAATAAAAAAAGCCGCCGCCGCAAAAATAAGCGCTAAAGCACTTGATTCGTCCGCACCAACGCCTGCCATTGCCGTGAGCCCAGAAGAATGAGTTCGAAAGGCGACAGTTAATAATGCCAGTAATATCGCCGGTTCCACCAGAACTGCAATAAACATTTCGCGTGCTCCACCCATACCACCAAAGGAGCTTCCCGCATCCAACGAAGCAAGTGCGAGAAAAAATCTGCCTAATACAAATAAATACAGTAGCATAAATAAATCAACAAACCGACTACCGATTTCCGGCATCAGGCTTGTTAAACCAGGAACCAGTGCTGCTGCCCCCAACGCCGCAGCGAAATAAATAAACGGCGCAACAGAAAAAATCCAGGATACAGTTGGTGAAACAACACTATCCTTTAAAAACAGCTTGTGTAAATCATAATATACCTGAAAAATTCCTGGTCCACGGCGGTTTTGCAGACGGGCCTTGATTTTTTTTATTAATCCGGCGATAAACGGCGCTAAAACCGCAAGCAAAATTGCCTGTCCAACCATATACAAAAAAGATACGTCCAAAACATTCACCACCTTGTACTCCAAATCAATACTGCAATTGTAACTACCATAATGTATCCAACATAGAGCTGAACACTGCCTGTCTGTATTTCTTTCATAAACCGTGATAATTTTACTATATAGCGATTTAGCGGTTGATAAACCAACTCATCGAATACATGGGTAATATGCACCTCAAAAATTACGCGGCGACCAGAGTAAGGACTTATATTGCGATTTATTACCGTTTCAGTCCGGGGACGCAGAATTTTTCCAAAAGCCCGTCGAATTGGTCCTGAAAAGCCTGTAGCGGTATATTCCATCCTTGCGGCCGGAACAATGCCGCAAGTCCAAGTTTCTCCGGAAAGCCTGTTTTTACAACCACAAACCCGGTATAAAGCCATAGCAAAAACCAACCCGACAACAAATACAGCGCCCAATAACGGAAGCGACAACCCTCCCGCCGCTGAACCAGACTGAGCTCCAAGCAAATACCATTTAGCGCCAACCATATTATCTACTGCCTCTGCACTTAAGAACGGTATAAGAATACTCTGCAACATTACTCGCAGCCATGGCGCAATAAAGCCTATCCCTAGACACATTATCGCAAGAAATCCCATTGAGCCAAGCATCAGACATGGTGCCTCATGAGCCTCTGCAGCCGATACGCTTCGAGGCTTTGCCAAGAAAACGACACCAAAAGCTTTGACAAAACAAGCTGCTGCCAGCGCGCTAGTCAGCCCTAATAAACTGATAAGTAGCGCAGCAGATAACTTACCAGCAACTCCGCTTAGTGCCTCCGGCAAAATAAGTAATGACTGAAAAATAAGCCATTCACTGACAAAACCGTTAAGCGGAGGCAGCGCTGAAATGGCCGCTGCACCAGCTAGAAAAAATATCGCAGTATAAGGCATAGCTTTTATCAAACCGCCATGATGCTCAATATCCCGGGTATGAGTAGCATTAACAACAGCACCGGCACCAAAAAACAAAAGCGATTTAAATATAGCATGATTGAGAACATGAAACAGCGCCGCCGACCAAGCAAGCACGGCAAACGACGATAGCCCTCGGCTCATAAAGACCATCCCTGCCCCAATCCCCAGCAGGATAATTCCTATATTCTCCACACTGGAGTAGGCAAGCAAACTCTTAATATCATGTTCCATCATCGCATAAAGTACGCCCAAGACAGCTGAGACTATTGCCAAAAGTAAAATAAGCTCACCCCACCACACTGGTCCCGTGCCAAGGAACTCTAGATAAAACCGGCACATACCATAGATAGCAGTTTTAAGCATAACTCCTGACATTAACGCCGAAACATGGGTAGGAGCTGCCGGATGAGCCTTCGGCAGCCAGATATGCACAGGAATCACTCCCGCCTTGGTGCCAAAACCAATAAGAGAGCATATAAAAATGGCATTGCGCGTCCATTCGTCACCCCGCCACCCCGTCAATGCCGCGAAATCCATACTACCGCTTGTTTTCCATAAAAGAAGAAAAGCAATTGTGATAAAAGCAGTTCCAACATGAGTCATAACAAGGTAAAGGTATGCGGCCTTAGTATTCGCCGGTCGACTGTATTCTTGGCCTACCAAAAGGAATGACGCTACCGACATAACTTCCCATACAACAATAAAAGCAAATATGTGGCTGATCGTCACCACCAGTATCATCGCCAACAAAAATGTTAAATATAGCTCAGCCATGACCATAAAGCGCCGCCCAAAATATTCCCGTCCATAATCAAAAGCGTATATGCTTGCGGCCGCCCCCGCAATACCAATTATTGCCAGGAAATACGCAGCAAGATAATCCACGCGGACCGAGAATTCCAAGAACGGGAGACTTACCGGAATGCTAAACGCCTGAGGCCCTTCAACAAAAATAAAACTTGCACACAGTACAGCTGCTAAAGAACCTAGCGTAGCTATCCCATGCGCAAAAATATTGGCCAATTTTAAATTATGGCGTAGTAGCGGCGTAGCGGAAAGTCCAACTGCGAAAAGAAGAATCATTGACAAGTAAATATTGACAAATTGCATTTAGTTCGCCACCTAAAATTAAATAGATAAACATTAACATTCTACGACATTTTTTTAACTCCTGCATACTGAATACAAAATGCATTAACTAATAAATTGTATTTTTTCTCACCTACACCAGCTAAACACCCTTGAGTTATATATAATTAGCAGTAACCAACTTTATTATTATATCTTCCAAGCAAAAAGTCCGCCTACCCGAAAGTAGACGGACTTTTTGTATAATCAATTCACCGTCATATCCATTAATAATGCGGCGGTGGTGGCTCATGCCTAGGCGGTGGCGGCGGCGCAGGTTTATGTCTGCGCGGCGGCGGTGGTGGTGCCGGTGCAGGCGGCGGCGGTTTTCTTTTATGATGCAGCACAACCGTTACATCCATAGGCGACAGCTCATTCTGTCTAGCATTAGCATTTGCCGTTGCCGAAAACGTCAAAATAACAAACATCGCCAAAACAAGCAGTAGTGACTTCTTCATTTTTAAACCTCCCTCCTCAACAAGTCTCAAAGTGTTTAAAAGTTTTACTACCTTATTCCACTTAAAACACTAAACATAAAAACAATAGTTGTTCTTATGTCTAGTGTAATTTTAACATTGTACTTTTTGTTTTTTTTATATATAGCCTCTTTTTTAAGATGAATTTTGCAAAAAACTATCTATTTTTTATAAATGAGACTATCCTGCTAACCAAAAAGCCCGCCCACCCGAAGGCAGACGGACTTTTGTTTTCTTCATTTCACCATTATCATCAGTCACTGTGAAAATAGATACTAGTATGATGGTGCCGCGGTGGTGGTGGCGGTGGTGCTTTGCGATGCGGTGGTGGTGGCGCTGGCCTATGCCGATGCGGCGGTGGCGGTGGTGGTGGTGGTGGCGGCGGCGGCGGTGGCGGCGCCGGCCTATGCCGATGCGGCGGTGGTGGTGGCGGTGGTGGTGGCGGTGGTGGCGGTTGTCTTTTTCTATGAAACACAATAGATACGTCCATAGGCGACAACTCATGCTGGCCAACACTTATACTTGTGCTAGCACTTGCACTTGCCATTCCAGAAAAAGTAAAAATAAACATTACTAACACACTTAGTAATAACTTCTTCATGTTAAACCTCCTTTTTAAATAACACTTACAAATGTCTTTAATTTTTAACTACCTTTAATCCAGTAAAAATCAGAATATAAAAACAAGTTTTCTGAGGAAAAACCTTTTCTTATATTCCCCGTTGTAACTATACCATATATTTTTATTTTTGCATATAGGCATAAATACATTTTTTTATTTTTGAATTCTACATCCATTGCACATCGGTTCGTTCAGTATACAAAAGATCATTCTAAGTAAAAAAAGAATCCGTTTACCCGAAAGTAAACGGATTCTGCCATACATCAATAATAATCATCCGGTGGTGGTGGCGGTGGCGGCCTGCGATGCCGATGTGGCGGCGGTGGCGGCGGCGGTGGTGGTGGTGGTTCAGGCGGTCCAAATACAACCGATATCCCCATCGGCGTTAGTTCCTGCTGCTGACTGGCATTAGCACTTGCCGTTGCCGTTACTGCAAAAGTCAAAACAAACATCACCAAAACTACAAACAGTAGTTTCTTCATTCTTCAAAACCTCCCTTCCAACTATAATTTAAGGGTGTTCTAAGGCTATAATACTCTTTTCACCCTAAAATGCCAAACGCAAAAACAAATTGCATAAAGGTCACATTAATGACCTTATATAATTTTAACACTTTATTTTTAAATTTTCCATGCGCAATTATAATATTTATGAGTTTTTTTAAAAAACTATTCCTAAACTTTCAAAATTATATATAAAAATGCCTTGGCTATACAAGCCAAGGCAAAAAACGTATTTCATAGTTCCTATTTAACTTCCAGTATATCCTGCGCTGGCAATATCGTGCCTTGATACTTATCTTCAATAAATTTCTTAACTTCCGGTGAAGTCAGCACCTTGATCAGCTTCTGTAATGCCGGATCATTGGCCCGATCCTGTCTAACCACCAATATATTGGCATAAGGTGAATCTTTGTCTTCAATAAAGAGGGCGTCTTTAACAGGGTTAAGCTTTGCTTCCAGCGCAAAATTAGTATTAATAACAGCCCCGGCTACATCAGGCAAAACACGCGGGAGCTGGGCAGCATCTAAAGTTTTTATTTTCAAATCCTTCGGATTAGCTGCAATATCTTGAACTGTTGCTTTAATGCCAACACCATCTGTTAATTTAATTAAACCCGCTTTTTCCAAAAGGACAAGGGCTCGGCCACCATTAGTCGGATCGTTAGGAATGGCAATAGTGTCTCCAGCTTTAATTTGATCAATATTGCTGATTTGCTTTGAATAAAAGCCCATAGGTTCAATATGTACTTTGGCTATAGCACTTAATTTTAAATTATGATCTTTGCTAAAGGTCTCAAGATAAGGAATATGTTGGAAAAAATTAGCATCAAGTTCACCTTTATCCAGAGCTAAATTAGGCTGCACATAGTCAGTGAAAGGAACAACCTCAATGTTTATTCCTTCTTTCGCCAATATCGGCTTAACAAATTCTAAAATTTCCGCATGGGGAACGGGAGTCGCACCTACCTTAATAGTAGTGTTGGAGCTCGAAGCTTGGTTGGAACCACCGCACCCGGCTACCAAACTAACAATAACAATCATGAAAGCAAACAAAGCGGCCAGGTAATGTTTTTTCTCGATAATCATTCGTCATCCTCCTTTTATTTTATATTTAACACCATATGACATAGCAGCCAAATGCCGTCTACACCAAACCTTTACTCAACTATGACTCATTTTTTTGGCCATTGCCGTACCCAAAGATTGAATGGCTTGAACAATTACAACTAATACAGCGATAGTAATTAGCATAATGTCGGTCCGAAATCGATTGTACCCATACTGAATAGCTAAATCGCCTAGTCCGCCGCCACCTACAGTGCCAGCCATCGCCGTATAGCCGACGACACTGATGGTTGTAATTGCAGTTCCCATAATTAGCGAGGCCCTTGCTTCAGGAAGAAGTACCTTTATAATAATTTGCCATGGAGAAGCACCCATAGACATTGCCGCTTCAATAACTCCCTCAGGCACTTCTTTGAGCGAAGTCTCAACAATGCGCGCTACAAACGGCGCAGTTGAAATAACCAACGGAAATATCGCCGCCGTCGTACCGATAGACGTACCTACCAAAGCCCGTGTAATAGGTATTAAGGCAACCATAAGAATAATAAACGGAGCTGACCGCAATATATTAATCACTGTTCCCAGCGTTTTTTCCACCCATGGATTAGGCAATATATGCCCTGGTGAAGATACAACTAAAAATACCCCCAAAGGCATACCTAAAATATAAGCAAGTAGTGTTGCAGCAGCTACCATATAAATGGTTTCCCCAACCGCCGGAACTAAAAGTCCCGCCAATTTAGCTAAGTATACCGGTTCAAAAAAATCAAGCCCCATTTTTAACCACCTCTACCTCTAAGCCCCGAGATTTTAAATATGTATGAGCATTCGCCAATTGCTCAGGCGATCCCTGGAGTTCAAGAATCAAACTTCCAAAAAGAGTTGACCTTAAATGGTCAATACTGCCATAAAGGATATTAACCTTTACCTCTGAACCGCGAATAAGATCACTAATAACCGGCTGAGTAGCATTTTCGCCAAGAAAACGAATCCGAATAATTTCCGTCTGATCCTTCTCGCTCAATTCTTGCAGCAACTCCACCGGAAGCTCATTAGGAAAAACACTGGCGACAAATTCCTGAGCTATTGGCGACTGCGGATTTGTAAAAACAGACTCAACAGTAGCTGTTTCAATGATTTGCGATTGATGAAGCACCGCCACATGAGTACAAATCTCTTTAATTACTTTCATTTCGTGGGTAATTATCACGATGGTTAAGCCCAAAGTGATATTTATTTCCCGTAATAAGCTTAAAATTGAGAATGTAGTCTGAGGATCAAGTGCCGAAGTAGCTTCATCACACAGTAATACTTCCGGCTTCAGCGCTAATGCTCTGGCTATACCAACTCTTTGCTTTTGTCCGCCGCTGAGTTCGGCAGGATAGGCATTTGCCTTTTCCGCTAAACCAACCAGCGGCAGTAGCTCGGTCACTCGACTTTGGATTTCAGCTTTTGATAGCTTGGCAATCTCCAGTGGAAACGCAATATTCTCAGCAACCGTTCTGGATTGCAATAAATTAAAATGCTGAAAAATCATCCCTATCTTTTGCCTGGCCTGGCGAAGAGCTTTACCAGACAGCTTTGTCAGATCTTGTCCGCCAACAAGAATACGTCCGCCAGTCGGCTGCTCCAAAAGATTAAGACAACGCACCAAAGTGCTCTTACCAGCTCCACTTAAGCCAATAATGCCATATACCGCACCGCGGGGAATAACTAAAGATACATTTTCAAGCGCTTTGGTACAACCATGCCGCGAAGAATAAGTTTTGGAAAGGTTTTCGATTTCAATCATTATGCCGCCTCTTTCAACCGCGATATTAACTAAGTATTTTACATGAAAAGACTAAGGAAGTATCCCAAAAGGGGGGCCTCTTCCTTAGCCTTCAGTTTATCTGATCAGCTAATTAAACTACATAACTAATCGAAGTATAATACAACTAATTTCTACTGTCAATATTTCTCGCCCAGTCATCAAGCATTTTTTTGTAAAGCAGTTTCACTTACAATAGCAGCCTTTTTCTTAGCAAGAAACAAGTAATAATAAAGATATATTGCCACTAAAAAAACCACTCCAGCCAATAATACTATATGCTGGCTTTCATCAAAATACAGACTGAAAACAACCCCCAAATTTAGCACTATGGTTAAAATAGGTACTAATGGGTAAAGCGGCGTGCGGAAAAGCAAATCACTAAGGTTACCGCCCAGACGTAAATACTCCTGGCGAAAATTGATTTGGCACCAGGCAATGATAACCCAGATGAGGCAACCTGTTAACCCGGTGCTAGCCATCAGCCAAAGGTAAACAGTATCCGCAGCGAAAACCTGTGTTAATAAGGACAGGCCAGCAAGCAAAAGAGTTATCAGCACACCATAGTATGGCACCCCGTTGCGACTAAGCTTACCCAACCAGGCAGGGGCAAGGTCTTCCTTAGCCATTGACCACAAAAGACGCGAACAAGCGTATAATGCTGAGTTTCCAGCCGACAGCGCCGACGTAAGTACAACTGCGCACATGATAGTTTCGGCAAAAGGCATTCCGATACGACTAAACACATGAGCAAATGGACTTTCCAACACCCCTGCTTCCCGCCAGGGAATAGTTGCCGCCAATACAAATATAGCCACCACATAAAACAAGATAATCCGAAAAGTAATTCCTCTAATAACCTTCGGAATATTTTTGCTGGGCTCCTCACATTCACCGGCTGCAATCCCTACCAGTTCAGCACCTTGAAAAGAGTACGTCACCGCAATCATGGTAAGAAATACAGCGGAAAAACCCTTGGGAAAGAGCCCCTCCCCGGTATGGAAATTGGAAAAACCAATTGCACCTTCGTGTCCGACAACGCCGAACATCAATGCTATACCAGCAATAATAAACGCGATAATCGCTGTTACTTTTATACCAGCAAACCAAAATTCAGCTTCACCATAGGTCCTTACCGACACTAAATTTATAATAGCTAGTCCGATAACAAATCCAGCGCACCACATCCACACCGGTACACCAGGAAACCAGTTATTGGCTATTATCCCTGCTGCCGTAAAATCAGCGGCAATACAAACTGCCCAGTTTACCCAATACAGCCACCCGGTTGTAAATCCCGCAGCAGGTGAAATAAACCTTGAGGCATACGACTGGAAGGATCCGGCAACCGGCATAGCAATCGATAACTCGGCAAGACATAGTAAAACCAAAAGCATTATAAAGGCGCCCACTAAATAACCCATTATAGCGCCCACAGGGCCTGCTTGACTGATAGTTTGGCCCGTTCCTAAAAACAAGCCTGTACCAATAGTTCCGCCAATAGAAATCATCATCAGGTGGCGTGACTTCAAATCACGCTTCAGTCCTTTTTTGTCTGGGCAAATTTGCTCCAAATTCACGGTTGGCATAGACATGACGGTTTCTCTCTCTCCTCTTTTAACCCAAAATAAAATAGACAGTCGAAGCGCAGCGACTGTCAAAAAAACTCCAGACAACAAACGAAACATATGTCTATTGCCCGGATGAGATAGCGCTCCACCTATATCGGTGACAGTAGTACAACTATTTGCTGTACCCCCAATAGAGACGCGTGGCGTCATCTCTACTTCGGCAGTCAACCCTTTCCCTGCGGTTCAACGTTGCCAACTCACCACAGATACTTATTTCAACTGCACCTCTAAGTCATCCTAAAAGGATATCCCTTGATGTCTATACCATAAAGACATCAATATGTTTTGTCTTTAATTTTAGTACGCTGGGACATAGCTGTCAACATATTAAATAACTAAAAAAGCGCCAATATTTTTAATTTAGCATCAATGCTTTCATGCTAAGCAAAAATAAGCGCATTTGACAAACTAACACCGTTAGTTTTATTATTATAAGTGTTAGTTTAACTTATAGAGAGTTGGTGATAATTTGTCTGCCCGTGCTGGATTAGACCGTCAGTCAATTGTAGTGGCAGCGGCCCGGATTGCTGATTTAAATGGCCTGGATAAAATAACGCTTGCCGCTGTGGCGAACCTTCTCGGAGTACGTAAACCTTCATTATATAATCATATTAACGGCCTCCCCGAACTCAAAGGTTTACTCGCTGTTTGGGGCACACATGAACTGATAGCCAAAATCACTGCTGCGGCTATCGGTAAAGCAAAACAAGATGCCATTAAAGCAATAGCATCCGCCTACCGCTCGTTTGCCCACGAACGCCCGGGGTTATATAGAGCTATAGTCTCCTCGCCTGATCGCAACAATCAGGAACTTCAGGCCGCAATTAGAAGTATGATGGCAGTAATTTCCGCAGTATTGGAACCCTATAATTTGGTTGATAGTGATGCTACCCATGCCGTACGCGGCTTACGCAGCCTAATGCATGGTTTTGTCTCACTGGAAGCAGCAGGTTGGTTTGCAGTTCCCCTTGACCGTGAAGAAAGTTATCGGCGATTAATCGATACCTTCATTCGCGGACTCGACACTTCTTCTTAATTACTTTATAACGCGAGGTTATCATAATGGAAATTTGGAAAAAGAATCTATTAGTTTGCTGGTTTGGCTGCTTCGCAACCGCAACAGGCCTCAGTCAAATCGCACCCGTTTTGCCACTATATATTGAACACTTGGGAGTGCTGGATACTGCGGCAATTGAACAATGGTCAGGAATCGCGTTTGGCGTTACATTTATTCTCATGACGCTGGTTTCTCCTTTATGGGGGCAAGCTGCTGACAAATACGGACGCAAGTCCATGCTGCTTAGAGCCAGCCTAGGCATGGCAGTGGTAATAACCTGTATCGGCTTCGTACAAAATGTTTATCAACTGGTTGGATTAAGGCTATTGCAAGGAGCCGTCTCAGGCTTTATTTCCGCCGCCATTATACTGGTCGCAATCCAAGCCCCAAAAGAACATTCCGGCTGGGCCCTTGGAACGCTCTCTACCGGAGGTGTCAGCGGCATGTTACTCGGCCCTTTAATCGGCGGCTATTTGGCGGAAACCTTTGGCTTGCGCAGCGTTTTCTTCGCCACCGGAGCGTTGCTATTTATCGCCTTCATAACTTCATTTCTGTTCGTTAAAGAAGAATTCACCGCCACAGCAGATAAAATATTATCTTTTCGTGAAGTTTGGCGTCTTATTCCCGCCCCCTCAGTAATGATCACCATGTTCATCACCACATTCATCCTTCAACTGGCGCTTTTATCCATCGAGCCAATATTAACCGTATATATTTCTCAACTGTCACACAATACCGGTCACGTGGCATTAATATCAGGAATGGTTTTTGCTGCTTCCGGAGTTGCTAATCTGCTTGCTGCGCCCCGCTTAGGGCGTTTGTCTGACAAAGTTGGTCCCGCCAAGGTAATGTTAGCTTCGCTGATTGCCGCAGGAGTATTATTTATTCCCCAAGCTTTTGTTACTAGCCCCTGGCAGCTAATGGGACTGCGTTTTTTGCTAGGCATTGCAGCCGCAGGCTTGCTTCCGTCACTCAACACCCTGGTAAGACAAAACGTCCCTGACAGTATTACAGGCCGAGCTTTCGGCTATAATCAATCTGCTCAGTACCTAGGTTCCTTCGGCGGTTCAATATTAGGCGGTCAGGTAGCAGCTTCATTCGGAATCCACTGGGTATTTTTTGTTACCGGGGCACTACTTCTAATCAATGCCGTATGGGTATACATTACGACCTTCAAACATGTTTCGTGGTAGAACCATACTTTTTCCCTACAAATAAAAAGTTGCTAATAATAAATTACCCCTGGTTTTTTATAAAAAACCAGGGGTAATTTATTATTCCCACTCAATTGTGCTGGGCGGCTTGGAGGTAACATCATACACCACCCGGTTAACGCCTTTGACTTCATTAACTATGCGGCGGGAAATAATATCCAACACCTCATATGGCAGTCGCACCCAGTCAGCGGTCATACCGTCTTCACTGGACACAATCCTAAGCCCCACAGTGTAGGCGTAAGTACGCTCGTCCCCCATTACGCCTACACTTTTCATTGCTGGCAAAATAGCGAAAGACTGCCACACTTTACGGTAAAGATCAGCATTCAAGATTTCCTGATACACAATGGAATCGGCTTCACGCAAAATTTCCAGTCGCTCCTCTGTAACCTCGCCGATAATCCGAATAGCTAAACCAGGTCCAGGGAATGGTTGACGCCAAACAATTTCTTCCGGCAGATTTAATTCCCGCGCTAACACCCGTACTTCATCCTTAAATAATTCACGCAGCGGTTCCACCAGTTCAAACTGCATATCCTCCGGCAATCCGCCAACATTATGATGACTTTTGATAACCGCCGCCGTAGCAGTACCACTTTCAATAACATCAGGATACAACGTTCCCTGCACCAGATATGAAATATCACCAAGCTTGTCCGCCTCGGCTTCAAACACCCGGATAAATTCTTCGCCAATTATCTTACGTTTCTGTTCAGGATCAGTCACTCCAGCCATGCGGTTCATAAACCGCTCGGTAGCGTCGGCATAAACTAGATTCATCTTAAAACCGTCACGAAACGTCTTAACAACATTCTCCGGTTCTCCCTTACGCAAAAAACCGTGATTAACAAATACACAGGTAAGCTGATCGCCCACTGCCCTATGTACTAATACAGCCGCTACTGACGAATCAATACCGCCGCTCAAAGCGCACAGTACCTTCTTATCTCCCACCTGAGCGCGAATAGCCTTAACCGCCTGATCGACAAAAGACCCCATGTTCCAGTCGCCCTTACACCCGCACGTGTTAAACAGAAAATTTCTTAAGAGCTTCATCCCTTCCGGGGTATGCACCACCTCCGGATGGAACTGGACGCCATAGATTCCTTTCACAGCATCAGCCATAGCCGCCACCGGAGAACTATCAGTGTGCGCAGTCACACTAAAGCCAGGCGGCGGCTCAGAGATGTAATCGCCGTGACTCATCCATACCTGAGTCTCAGACGTAATTTCGGCAAAAATGCCGGCAGTCTGGTCAATAAAAAGTCGGGTATTGCCATATTCGCGCGAAGTAGCACGGCTTACAGTCCCCCCAAGCGTATACGCCGTATACTGCATACCGTAGCAAATTCCCAGAATAGGAATACCTAATTCAAATACTTTTTTATCGCACTGAGGTGCGTTTTCCTGATATACACTAGAAGGTCCACCAGAAAAAACGATCCCTTTAGGTGACCGGTCTTTAATTATTTCCACCGTAGTATTATAGGGCATGATCTCACAATACACGCCACACTCTCTGATGCGTCTTGCTATCAGTTGACTATACTGACCACCAAAATCCAATACCAGTACCATTTCATGGTTCTTTACTGTCATTACGCCACCATTCCTCCTTAATAGACCAAACTATACCACATTTTACTTCTACTTGTAAACTTCTTTCAGCAGCGTTTCTTTCCTTTTATATCGATAATTATTTCGTATTTCGCCAGCCACATCCAGCCTCCAAATGTAAGTTAATGCCGCCTGACGCCTTCCTCACTACATCTGTTCAAAAGATCTCCTACCGTAGTTATCTCGTAGCCTTGAGCCTTAATCTTCTCCAGCAGAATCGGCAGTGCTTCGGCTGTCTGGGTTGGCGTATCTGATGCATGCAGCAAGATAATTGCCCCAGACTTGAGACGTTTTATCACCCGATCAACAATAACGTCTCGCCCTGGGTTCTTCCAGTCTAAAGAATCAATATTCCAGATTATCGTTTTGTAACCTAGTTCATCGGTTACCTTTAGTGATCGTTGGCTATAGTGACCATTAGGCGGACGAATCAGCACGGCATCAACACCAGTAACCTCTTTTATCTGGGCATGGGCCTTCTGAATATCACACCGAACCCAATCATCGGTCATATCGCCATAGTTCTCATGCCGATAACCGTGGCTGGCTATTTCATGTCCGTCTGCCACCATTTGCTTTGCCACTTCTGGATATCGTTCAGCCCAAGGCCCCATTATAAAGAAGGTAACCTTAACATTGTTCTTTTTTAAAGTTTCAAGAATCGAAGGCGTATATTTATTGCCCCAGGAGTGATCAAAGGTTAGCGCTACTACTTTTTGGCTGGTACGTGTGCCGGCTATAGCAATTGGTCCTCCACCAACCATATCGGACACCTGAACATACACAGTGCCAATAGCCATAAGTCCAATAATACTATAAAAAAAGTACCGCTGATTAAACAGTCGCCTTAGACTTATTATCACTCTTTCCCCACCTCCACCAACATCATTAGTATGTATGCGATATTAGCGAGGATTATGCAATACACTTGAAATCTCATGCAAAGACAATAGGCTATTTTGTCGCAATTTTGTAATAATCAGGTTTTTATGTAACATTTTGATAATTAGTAAAGGATTTTCCAACAATTAGCCTGAATATACTTATTATCGATTATTTATTATCGACAATAAGTATCATTTTATTTAGGAGGTTTATATTATGAAAAGTATTAAACTAAAGCTTACTGCATCTACGGTTCTTCTTTTTGTTGTAGCCCTTGGCATTCTTGCCGGATTAAACTATTATCAAGCAAAAAAGGTACTGCTGCAAAATATTGAAACCCAACTTTCATCCCTGTCCCAAGATGGTGCCAACAGAATATACACAATTTTGTCTACCAGCAAAACTGAAATAGTTACTATCGCCAGATCACCGGTTTTGACAGGCGGTAATCATAATGCAATTCAAGCTTATCTTTCCAGTGAATACAGCAATAATAAAGAATTATACGAAATGATCATCTGGGCTGACACTAATGGTAACGCCCTTGATGCTAACGGCACCGCCGATAACGTTGCTCAAACCCCATTTTTCCAGCAGGCCATTACCGGTAAAACAGTTATAATGGGTCCGATTATAGCCCCTAAAACCGGCAATCAAGCAGTTATTATTGCTACTCCGGTCAAATCTGACAACCAAGTTACCGGTATATTATTTGGAATTATCAATGTTTCCGCAGTGAATGACATCGTTAATGGAATAAAAGCAAGTGAGACAGGGTACGCCTACGTTCTTCAGAACGACGGAATGACGATTTTTCACCCGAATAAAGACATGATAAATAAATCCAACCAATTGACCGATCCTAATACTTCTCCCGACCTTAAGACAATCGCCGAAAAAGCGATAAAAGGAAAAACCGGTATCGGAAACTATAACTACAACGGAATTGAAAAATACGTTGCCTACGCTCCGATTAAAGATACAACCTGGTCTATCGGCGTCACTGTCCCAACCCAAGAAGTTTCAGCTCAACTAAATACCTTCACCCAGACATCGCTAATCACTATTCTTCTAGTGCTGATTATTGCAATCGGTGTTATATACTATATTGCCAATCGAATTACCAAACCTCTTACAACACTAGAATCTGCAGCCAAACGCATTGCTGTCGGCGATCTCACAATGACAAAATTAGGTATCACAAACGAAGATGAA
>JAGGAC010000108.1 GCA_017889635.1 Bacillota bacterium
GTCAATCGCTTTTGCGCTTGGCTAGCTTTGCTGTTCCCTAACATGCATTTTGCATAACCTTCGAATAATTCGCTTGACTTTTCTTAGCAGGTTTAATTTATATGCTTGATTTGGCTAATGCAACTGATATTACGGGGTTAAAGATTGAAGGCCAAGAGCCGGAGTTTATTTCAGACGCTAGTAAGCTGGAGAAAATTCATTTTGCTGATAAGGAACTGATTTATGATTTGCGGGCTAATGGCTGGGAAGCTGAGAAGGCAGAGGGACTGACGATGCTGCCTGACAGAAAAACCATTGTGGTTACAAATGATAATGATTTTGGGCTTCGGGTGAAGGTTGACGACAGTGCTCATCCTGGTGCGGAAATTGATGATTATACCGTGAAGGTGGATGGCAAGTTCCTGTATAAGGGAAAGCCGGCAAAGCCGCACATTCATAAGGAGGTAGCCATTCTTTCTCCTTTGGGGGATTTTGAAGGCTTATTGTAAAGTGGGCGACGGTGGTATTAGCTATAGGTAGTAGTCTTAAATAGTCTGTGGATGAAAATGTAATAAATTACATTTAATGAAAACTTAAAGCGGGCTTAACAATTAGTTGGAAAATTTTTGACAAAATAAAACCTAACCGCATGGACGACCATTGGAGCACTAGTTAACACTAGGTAATGAATGGTTTAATGAAAGGGCTGGCGGCTATAAGAGGAGGAATTATATGAAAAGTCTTTTTATTATGGTTACGTTAACGCTAGTATTGAGTATGGCAACAACGGTGTTTGCCGCTGAGCAAGGATTTGATAAGGTAGGCGCGCAGCATTGGGCTATACAAAAATATGAAACGGCAAGCGATGAGAATAAGGCTATTATTGATAAACTTTCGATTGAGTTCGCTAGTGAGTTAAACACCCTTGGAGCTCGCGCAGATAAGAGTGAGAAAAAACGGGATAAAGCAAAGGCTGCGGCGAGAGATAATTTAACTTTTTCCGGTTCCACTAAGACTGAGTGGATAACCGAGCGCGACGATAATAAAGGCACGCGGGCAACTAAGTTTAAAAGCGAGGTTAAACTGAATGCGCTTATCGAGGCCGATGAGCGGACTAAGATAATGGCTGGTATTAATTAGGCAATGACACCGACCGTTCGGAGAAAAGTTCGATTGAATTAGAGAACCTGTGGGTGGAAACTAAGCTGAACAACAGTTTAACGGCGCGATTTGGTTCGCAGTCGCTCGCGTTAGCTAATGGTTTGTTTTTAGATGCTGACGGGATATTGGGGGCTAAACTCTCTTGGAAAGCTGATAATACCAATGATATTGAGTTATTTGTTGGACGTGATACCCAAAGCGATGTTGACACCGAGTATGAAGCGTCAACTGATCCATCGCGAAAGCTGGCTTATTTTAATTGGAAGCATAGTTTGGGTAAAAGTAATGTAGGGGTTTATGCAGCCAGACAAGAAAAATATAATAATGGTACGGCTTTGGAGCAGGATAGGTTCTGGAGCGTGTATGGTTCGTATGCGTTATCGCATTTGGCAACATTAGGTTATGAGTGTGTTAGGAATACTACTACTGGAGTGACCGGGCATGTAGCGGAATTATCCTTTGGTAAGGCGAAGAACATTGGTGAATGGAAGCATACTGTTACTTATTTGAATGCGCCGCAAGGGCTAAGCCGCGGTTCTTTCGTTTGAGAGATACTGGGGGGCAACTTACAATGGTAAGAACAAAGGACAGCAGTTCTCTGAAGTAAAACTGGGTGTTAAGTTTTAGCAGAATGCCAGCAGCCTTATAATCTTCCAAAGATTATAAGGCTGCTAAGATTTTATGCTACGTTGAAAGAGGGGTTATTAAGCTAATAAGAATAAGAAAAGCTAGAACTGACGTGGTTGCAATGTGATTACTACAAATAAGACAGCGGTGATGTTTGAATCAAGAACATGTAGAGGATTGTCGCTCCAAAGATGCTGATGAATGGATTGCGCCGCCAGCGGTGAAGCAGGACAACGGTTAAGAGGGCAATAAGTTCATTGGCACCGTAAGGGGCAGCTGTGAGGTTAACATCTTTGAGGCAGTAAATTACCAGGATGGTTATTACTACCGGGGGGATATGTTTTCCGATATAAAGAATGGTCGCCGGGGGCTTATTAGTGTGAAAAAATATAAATGGAAAGGCGCGGGTTAAGAGGGTTATTAGCGCCATGATTATTATTGATAATAAAACGTTAGTTGCATTCATTTTCGGTAATCCTTTTCCTTAGCATTAGTAGGGCGATTATAGCCAGGATCACAGCATAAAGCAGCATATTTTCTTTTCCCAGCACGATAAGGGGCACGAGAGCGCAAAAGCCTCCTATGAGAAAGGGGAGTTTCGTGGTGCAGGTTTGGTATTGTTCAAGTAGCAAGACGACGAATAAAGCGGTCAAAGCGAAGTCCAAGCCTTTGGTGTCCATGGTAATAAAGCTGCCGGCGACAGCGCCGAGGACGCTGCCAATAATCCAATAACAGTGATTGAGAAAAGCGATGAAGAAGTAGTACTGGGGTTTATTTATTTGGGCAGGCTCGGTTAAGCTGGTGAGGAGGGCGTACGTTTCGTCGGTAAGGGAGAAGATCATGTAAGGTTTGAGGCGCTTGGTTAGGTTGAATTTGTCAAACAGAGAAAGGCCGTAGATCATGTGACGGAAATTTACCAGAAAAATTATTGTCGCCACTTCCAGCAAGCCAGCGTTGTTGGCAAAAAGGTTGACGGCAAGGTATTGGCCAGCGCCGGCATAGATGTGGCAAGATACCCGAACAGCACCGGTATGGTGGTCTTAAAGGCAAGCTTTAAGGCTGTGAAATCAATTCTTTTGCGGAAGTTGTGAATCATTTAATAAACGCTCCTTAAAATTAACTGACAAAATATGTATAATTGGCTAACGCGTTTGGAATTCCTGCTAAGCAGCTGGGATTAAAATCAAAGCTTTGTCCAATAATAAGCGGATGGATGCTTTAGCGGTATTAGACTAATGTGATTTTGGTTAGATAAATAGTGATGTTAGAGATAGCTTCGGGGGTGGGGCTAATTGTCCTGTGATATAATACCCTTAATATAGGATTTGCGGGGTGGATGCATGAAAGAAATTGAATTTACGAAAGAGATCAAAGAAGATCTGATGGACAATATTAAAAGGTTTTTTGTGACTGAACGCGGCGAAGAGATTAGTGAGTTTCAAGCTAATATATTGCTGGATTTTATTGTGAAGAGCATTGGGGCAAAGTAAGTAACTTGAGGTGAAACAGCCGGGTTGTTTCTAAAAAAAGGAGACACCTCGGCTGTTAATTTTTAGACTTTTTTAAGTATTGTGGTAACAAATGGCAGGGTTTTTGGAATAAATGTAAAAATATAGGAAATAAGTGAGGTGTTAAGGAAAAGAAAGGAGAAGTTGTATGTCTATCGAAACGGCACTAACGACCAGTAGTATTGCTACGATGATAGCGTTATTTTCCTACACTTATCTTTATATTCAATACCGGCAGGCTTATCTTGCTCAGTGGATGGCAGCATGGCTGGTGCTTTTTATCAGGGAAGTATCTTTAGACCAACAATTTGTTGCGCAATTACTTTCACCATTATTCATGATAATATATGCTATGTTAACAATTGGGACAAGTATGCTTTTGGTTATAGGAACAATGAGCTTCGTTGGTAAAAGGTTACCATGGACATGGTTATGTGGTTTTTTAGTTTGCGCGGGTTTTTCTATTGGCGGGATAATGCTAAAGTTAACGTTTTACTATTTTGGACTTCCTGTTATAGTTTGTATGGCATTATCTTATATTGCGACAGGAATAATATTTTGGCGGTTTAATGTATCCGGATGGGGAAATTTGTTTACTGGTACCGCATTTGTTTTGCTGGGGATACATCTTTTGGACATGATCTTCCTGTTTCCTTTTTCTAGATTTGTTTCCTTGGGATTCCTGCTGGATGCCTTGCTTAAATTTGTTGTTGCAATAGGTATTGTTGTAGTTTATTTTGAAAGAGTACGTAGTGAATTAGCCGAACAGGGAAGATACTACCGGCTGCTGACTGAAAACGCGACTGATGTTATTTATCGCTACCGGTTGATTGAGCCAAAGGGTTTTGAGTATGTAAGCCAAGCAGTAAAAGCTATTACCGGATACGAGCCGGAGTATTTTCGAAATATTCGGCAGGTTATGCGAATCATTTATCCGGCAGACCGGGGTAATTTCAGGGAACTAGTAAGAACAACTAGTACAAAAGACGACTTTACGACGCTAAGGGTGAAGCATAAAAATGGTGATATTGTGTGGACGGAACAGAAATACTCGATTGTTAAGGAGCCCGGCGGTAGGGTGGTGGCAATGGAAGGTATTATTAGAGATGTTACCAGTCGGGTATTACTAGAACAGGATATGTCACGACTGGACCGGCTTAATGTGGCCGGACAGATGGCGGCCAACCTAGCGCATGAGGTTCGAAACCCGTTGACGACTTTGCGCGGTTATCTGCAGCTGCTGGGCAACAAACAGGAGTTTGAGAGTTATAAGAATAAATTCATTATGATGTTGGAAGAAGTTGATCGAACCAATACCATTATTAGCGAATATTTGTCGCTAAGTAAAAACAAAGTAGTGGATATGCATAGCTGCAGTCTCAACGATATTGTGATGTCGCTTTATCCCTTGCTCCAGGTCGATGCAGTGGCGTCAAATGTTGAGGTTGATCTTGATTTGGGGCAAACGCCTGAGCTTTGGCTGGATGACAAAGAAATAAAGCAGCTTATTCTAAATCTTACCCGTAATGCTATCGAAGCCATGCCTTCTGGCGGGCGGATGAGAATTAGTACTACCGCTAATGGTCAAGACATTGTGCTGGCAGTCAAGGATGAGGGAAGCGGCATACCGCAGCAGGTAATGGAAAACTTGGGGAAGCCGTTTCTGACGACAAAAGAAAACGGTACTGGATTAGGAATGGCTATCTGCTATCGTATTGCAGGACGGCATCGTGCTAAAATGGATATTGAGACTGGACCACCGGGAACTACAATAAATGTCAAGTTTCCTATTTGCTAATGTTAAAAAGGCCTATAGGCCTTTTTTATTTTGCTTTATAACTATATATTTTGTAAGTTCATGGAAAGAATTGGCGTAAAATTGACGAATTTTGGATAGAAGGCAATTGCTTTTATGACACTTGCGAAATTCGTTTAGCGATTGGCTGATTTGAAGAATGGAGGTGATGTTTTTGAAACATTAACGGTTTTAACCAAGCAAGTAATAAATAAAACTAAGAAGGCGAGGCTAAAAAGGAAATGGAAAGTTTAGAATTAAAGGAAAAATACGTAAAGGAAGAAGCGAGAATCAGTATTGCTGAGGCAAAAAGCGAAGCGGAACGGCAGGCTATTTATAGATTCCGCTATCAGGTATTGGTAAATGAGATGGGGCGTAATATCCCTGGTTACATTGACAAATCGAAGCGTGTCAGTGACAGGCTTGATTCGTGGAGTCACCTGTTTTATGCTGAGAGTCAAGGGCAAATTATTGGCACCGCCAGAGTAAATGTTGGCGGTGCTAATGATTTTCCACAAGAGTTTTATAATATATTCCAACTGGGGAGATTTGAACAGTTTTGTTCACAGTCTAATTATTTATTAGGGTCAAAAGTTATCGTAGCACCGAAGTATCGGAGAACTGCACTGTTTTTTCGCTTAATGGGCAAATGTTACGAAGTTGTAAGGAACTATCATGTTCAGTTCAGCTTTGGGGGATGCAATCCTTATTTGCTGCCGATATATGAACAGTTTGGCTACCGATATTTCTTTCCTGGTTTCCAGGACCCGGGATTTGGATTTATAGTTCCGATTCTTTTGGTGGGCGAGGATATTGAGTTTTATAATGTTGTGCGTTCGCCATTTTTACGTATCGCACGCAAACATCCAAACTCGCCTGCCGCTAGAGCGTGGTTGACAGAAAACTTTTCGGAGGCGCTTAAGTATCCGGCGGGGCTTTTAACAAGTGAATCGGAGCGGTGGGAATATATCGCGGCAGTTGTGGGAGATCCGCTTGCAAATCTACCAGTTCTTGAAAGCTTTAATGAGGCTGAGGCTCGGTGCTTGCTCCGTGTTGGCAGTCTGATCGAGTGTCGGAGCGGGCAACAACTTATTCGGTGGGGAGATGTATGCAACGAACTTTACATTCTCTTGGCGGGTGAGATGGTTGTTGATGATCGCTACAAGCGGACTTGGCGTGCTAAACAGGGGGATACGGTCGGCGAAATGGGGCTATTTGGACAGACCCACCATCAGGTGAACGTTACTGCTATTACTGACTGCAAATTACTGGTAATATCGCGGTTTCCGTTTGAAAAGGCTCGGCGGTCGATGCCCGAAATGGCGGCGAAAATTTTGGTAGCGAGAATGTTCAGGAGGGATGATGAGGATGAATAATGTGATTGATATATTATTGGTTAACAGCTATGCGCCTAGGCAAAGGAGCACTTCGGACGGAGCGTTAGAAAATGGTCTGGCAATTCTGAGGACGTACTTAGAAAATAAAGGTGCGAATGTGGAGGCTGTTGATGACCAAAGAATTGGAGCAGTGGAGCATGGGATTTCAAAGTGGTGCAGGGAGTTTATCAAATTTTTGACTAGTATGCAGCTGAGATTTTTGCGGGTCAAAATTCTAGCTACGGTGCTTATGGTAGGAGGCTGGCCGTTTCAGGCATTGGCTATTTATCAGCGCCGCCAGTATATGCGACAGCATATTCAGAAAATTGTTAAAAAAGTTGCGGACCAAAATATTCCATCTTTGGGGATAAAGCTTTGGTATGGCGAAGCTTACCTGTGGAGTATTGAACTGGCGTCAGAAGTCAGGCGACAGTGCCCGGAGACGGTCATCATTGTTGGAGGGCCGCAAGTCAAAGTTTATGGCGACTATGTACTTGATGGCGGCAGTTTTGATCTGGCGATAATGGGACCGGGGGAAGAGGTATTGGCAAAGTTGCTTGATATGCGCCGCAGTTATCCAAGAAAGGAAGAATTTTTGCAGGCTGTACAGGCTTGCTTTGGGGGGCTGCTGATCAAAACCGGGGGTTATGATGGCAGCCGGGAAGGTTTGGTCAGGCAATTGGCGGGGCAGACTATTCCACAGTACAGGGAAGTTGATCTTGAGGACAAGATATTATTTCATACCCTTGTTGACGGGGTGGGGTGCAGCTGGAACAAGTGCAATTTTTGTTCGCATTCGCGGTGCGAAGTGGCGTATACGCCTCGACCGGTGATGGACATTATTGCCGAGATAAAAACTATGTTGGGGTACGGGATAGCTTTTTTCCGGTTCAGCAGTTCGGAGACGACGCTGTCTCAAGGACGGAAAATCGCGGCGGCCATTTTAGCCAGCGGACTGGACATCCGGTTTTCGATGTTTGTTCGTGCTACGCGGCCAACGAAGGCGACGCTTGAAACTTATCGACTGCTGATCAGGGCCGGACTTAGGGCGGTGTTTATGGGAGGTGAAACAGGACACGACGCCGTTAACCGGGAGATTATGAACAAAGGAGTGGTAAGACGGGATATTGTTGACACAATTGCAACAATTCGTTTAGCTGCTGATGATGAGCAGCAGACGTGCCGCATTGGTTTGGCGCTAATTTATCCCTGCCCGTTACCAAAAGGCGTTAGTATGGGGGAAGTGTACCAGGCTAATATCACGTTAATTGACGAAACAATGCCGGATACTGTTGTTGTGAATCCGCCGGGGCCGATACCCGGAACGCGCTGGTTTGAGGAGGCCGACCAGTTTGACATTAGTTTCAAGGAAGGCCCACGAGCCTTTGTCAGGAATTTGATGCAGTACGAGTATTCGATTTATAAACCGGCGGAGCTTTGGCCTGATATCGGTTATTCTATTCATGGCAAGGAGTTCAAGGAGTTACTTAAGGAGACCGGGCGACTGCGGGCCTATGCCGCTGGGATTGGCATTCCTACTGATATATCTGACGAATATTTGATGATGACTGATGCTATCGGACTTAGTTCAAGACGGGATTTATTGGAGTTTAAACGCAATAGTTTATTGGATATTATTAGCGGCAGCGCCGGGTATACACGAGAAATCGCAGCGGCGATAAATGAAGCCAGCCGGCGTCTGGCGGCAGCAAATCAAGCCGCAATTGACGGAAGGCGGGAAGCGGCGGCTACGGCACGAGAAGAAGGTTAAGGTTGATAAGGTAATTACCAAGAAAGAGCGGACGAATTTGGTCGTCCGCTTTTTCTACAGCCTGTCATACTTTTAGAATGGTCAGCATATTATGGTTATAGGAAAGCGGCGCAGGAGGGGCGAGCGTGAAGAAATTAGTGGCGCTGACCGTCTTTTGCATTGTCGGGGCGGTTATCATAATTCCAATGATGGTGGTGTATATTGTGGGAGGGCCAAAGAGTACGCGGTCCGGGCAAGGGGTGTTCGGGGAGGATGTAACCATTAAGGTATATTTACATACTCAGGATAAGATTGTCCAGATGGGACTGGAGGATTATATAAAAGGAGTGGTAGCAGCGGAAATGCCGGCTGAGTTTGAGGTTGAGGCGCTTAAGGCCCAGGCGGTGGCGGCCAGAACTTATGCGGTTAAAAATATGGTGCTGTTTGGCGGCAGTGGGCTTAGCAGTCATTCCGGCGCTGATGTCAGTACAGATCCGCGCCAAGGCCAGGCTTGGGTGGGACGTGAGGAATTAAAGGAGCGCTGGGGACTGCTTGGTTATAATCGATACTGGGATAAGGTTAGTCAGGCGGTGGAGGATACAAGGGGATTAATTGCGGTCTATAACGGCGAACCAATTCACGCGATGTTCCATTCTACCAGTGGAGAACGCACCGCAAGTGCAAAAGAGGTGTGGGGAACTGATTATCCATATCTTCAAAGCGTGCCCTGTACATGGGACCAAAAGTCGCCGCGCTACGCTGACGTAAAAACATATACTTATACTGAACTGGAGGCGCGGCTGGGACCGGAAGCTGGGGTTATGACAGCGGTGCAGGGGGGAAGTCAGGCTGTTGCCCAGATAATTGGCCGGTCGGATTCGGGACGGGTGGATAAAGCCCGTTTTGGTGGCAAAACTTTTTCGGGGGTTGAACTACGGCAAAAGCTGGATTTGAGATCCGCCAATTTTACGGTGGAACTTGATGGTGATAAGGCGGTTTTCAAGACGGTTGGCTACGGGCATGGGGTTGGAATGTGCCAATACGGAGCAAACGGTATGGCGAAAGAGGGGAAAAACTTCCGCGAAATTTTAGCTTATTACTATACCGGAATTAACTTGAAAAATATCTTTGGGTCTTAAATGGGTTATTGATGGGCATAATGGTAGCGAGGTGAT
>JAGGAC010000043.1 GCA_017889635.1 Bacillota bacterium
ATGGCTATTTGGTGTTGTAGGGCGCGTTCGTGCAACGAACGTAGTGGAAAATGCCACAGTATACTACAACAACACCCATATCAAAGCCCAGCAATGGGGCGCCCTTTCCACCGACAACCCTACAAAACTCAGACTTTACGCAACCAACTGCCTAATTGAGACTATCGAAAGCGGATATGGAGCTTACGCCATCGGAGATTGTCTGGATTATTTCAGCGGATGCACCTTTAACGTAGTCGACTATGGACTGATTCTCTGCGATTACGCCTCCGGCACATTTACCGATGGATGCGTAGTAAATTCAAAGAAAATCGGGGTTATGATGCATGACGGCTCCGGCGGCAGCACCTTAACCATCGACAAAGACAGTGTACTCAACACCAAATCCTCAGTAATTCAAATCAAAGGCCGTCGTGGAGCCAATATAATCGTAGACAATGCCGAACTAAATTCAGAAAGTGGTATTATCCTTCAAACCATGCCAAACGACGACCCCAATATGTCCAGTTGGGATTACTCTGGTGGCGACCAAAGTTATAGCCGCGATGTTACCGCCACCTTCAGCAACATGGAATTAAACGGCGATTTCATCAATGGTTTCACCGCTTCTGGGGCTGTCAGTGTAACATTTAAAAATGCCACCTTAACAGGCGCAATCACAACAGCTACCACAGAGCACCCACTCTTTAATAATGAAGAAATTACCAACGATACCCCTGAGTTTTATTACCTACTCGGAGAAATAAATAATACCTATTGTGCAACAGATGGCCCTTATGGTATATCTGCATCCATTGACGCAAACTCAAAATGGGTCGTTGAAACGACTTCCTATCTGACAGCTCTATCCATTGAAGAAGGTGCCATCATCACTGCCCCTAAAGGCTACACTGTGACCATGACAATTGACGATGTTGCAACAGAAATAAAATCCGGCACCTACGAAGGCAAAATCGTGCTAACAGTTACAAAATCATAAAATAATCCTCAGTAAAACTTCGTAAAAAATCACCTCCTTGTATTTAATGTGCACTATCTTAAATACAAGGGAGGTGATTTTTCTATTTATTGCCTAAGCAGATCTATTCCTCAATAATCGCCACGCCATCTATATTGTCTCAACAATTAGAATTGACAGACTTTTCACTCATTGTTATAATGATTTTTAACAACCATAAGTTACAATATTTTACATAAAAGTAAAAGGGTGAACTACATGGATACAAGATTATTACGGTACTTTGTTGCAGCAGCCGAGCATCTAAACTTTTCTGAGGCAGCTAAAAGTCTATATATTACTCAACCAGCCTTAGGCCGGCAAATTACTCAATTAGAACAACAAATTGGGGTATCTCTGTTTATTCGCAATACACGTAAAATTAAACTCACAGCCGCCGGTACTACCCTGCTGAATCAATCTTATGAAATATTAGCCAAAACCGAATTCGCAGTAAACATGACACGTCAAGCCGCTAATACGCTCATCGGTAATTTGCAACTAGGCTTTATGGGCCCGCTTGAACAAAATAGTTTGCCACAATTGGTAAAAATTTTTCATGACAAATATCCAAGCTCAACCATTGGTTTTAATATGCTCGGACAAGGCTCGCTGAATGAAGCTTTGGAAACTGGCAATATCGATATTGCCTTCACCACAGCTTACGATTTGGACCAATTAACCAACTTTGCTTGGAAAACCAGCTGCCTTTCGAAAATTCCCAAAACCTTGGGTATCATTGTTCATTCTAGACATCCATTAGCACGGAGAAAATCGATTTCACTTTATGCCTTGGCCCGTGAATCTTTTGTTATTTTTTCTCGTACAGAATTTCCATTGACCTACGATCATATGTATCATAAGTGTCTCACCGCCGGTTTTCAGCCAAACATCTCCGCTCAGGCTCTCGACCTGGAAAGCTTATTAGACATGGTTAAACTAGGTATTGGAATCGCTATTCACCCTAAACCGCCGGCTTCAAAAAAATTCTCCGGACTTCATTTTATTCCACTATGCGATTACAACTCCAATAATGCTTCCGTTGTCGCCTGGAAAACAACTAATATAAATCCGTTAATCCCCTTATTTTTAAAAACTTTGCAAGAAGAAAAATTTCTAGTTGACTTTTCCCCGGATAAAGTTTCTGTTTAGTTCTGTAACACCTTTTTATCCTCTCAAGCCGTTCTGAAATAGTTTTTTACTTTCAGAACGGCTTGGGCGAATAAAACTATAACTCCTTGTACCTATAGCTGGGACGCTGCCGCAAAAGCACTTCTTATACATTTTTGAACATTAGCGGCAACCTGACAGTCACCAATCATAAAAAACTTATCCGCAGCACCATAAAATCTCAACGCCGCATCGTGCCGCGCACTCGTCCCCGCTGCAAGCACAACGCTTGCAGCTTTTATAGTTCTTTGATTCCCTTCAGCATCCAAGTAAGTTACTTCGGTATCGGAAATGGCGGTACACTTAGCATTTAAAACAAAGCTAAAATTTTTCATCTTTTTCCAGGCCGCTTCCACCATCTCCCTATAATGAACAGGGGTAGCATCTGCCGCAAGCTTGTCTTTCATTTCCAAAATGACTACATTATACCCTTTTTCGGCTAAGTGCATTCCTGTCTCAACCCCGATCTCGCCACCGCCAATAACCACAACGTTTTTGTCCAAATTATCCTCATTTCCATACACCTTTTCCGCAACAATAACATTATTCCCATCAACTCCTGGTATCTGCGGTATAACCGGAGTTGAACCTACGGCGACGATCACAGCATCATAGCCTTTATTACTAATCATTTCATGAGTAGCCTCTGTACCCAGAAAAACCTCGATATTTGCTTTATCAACTTGGCGAATAAGATAATCCTTAAAATCCCGTAACGGCCATTTAAAGGACGCAAAATCGGCGTGTTTAGTTTGTCCGCCAAGAACAGTACTTTTCTCGTATAAAGTGACGCTATTCCCTCTTCCCTTAGCTACCAGCGCGGCTTTCATTCCTGCCGGGCCGCCACCTATAATCGCAACCTTTTGAAAAGCTTTCGGCGGCGAAACCATTGTACCAATTCTATGTTCCAGTCCAATAACCGGATTAACAGAGCATACGCTAATATACGGTCCATTCGCTTTGTCCATATGACATTTATTGCATTTAATACAGGGAACCACATCTTCATCCCTGCCTTGGTAAGCTTTCGCACCGTAATCAGGGTTACTAATCCAACTCCTTGCCATTGCAACGAGGTCAGTTTTACCAGACGCAATTGCCTCTTCACACTGACTAAAGTCTAAATAGCCGCCCGCAGTTGCAACTACCATCTGAACGCCACTTTCCTTGATAGCCTCGGTATAATGAAGATAAGGAGTAGATTTCGGCTTCATGTTGAAACCGGTAGGATGAGACAAATCGCCGTCACTAGCCCTAAGATGCAAAATATCAATATAGCCTTCGGCAACTTTAGCAAAAGCAATGGTATCATTTAAACTATATCCGCCCTCCGGCTCTTCCCCGCTCATAATTACTTCAACAAGGAAATCATCTCCACAAGCTTTTTTAATAGCTTTGCAGATCATTAAGGGAAACCGTACACGATTCTCAAACGTTCCACCAAATTTATCCGTTCGTTTGTTAATTAACGGTGAAAGAAATGTTGCTGCAAGCGAAACTCTATAAGGAAAATATAGAGAGGCCATATCAAACCCCAGTTGCTTAATCATGGTGCATTGTTCAACATAACTGTCCACCATTTTTTGCAGCATTTCTTCCGTGATTTCTTTAGTATACTTAATCTCTTGTCCGGGAACAGGAGGTCCAAACGGGAACTCCGGTCTGGGACTCACGCTATATCCCAAAGGCTCTGCCGGCCAAATCGACGCGGCAGCTTTTGATTCATAAAAATGAATGGCGTCTGCGAACTGGCTGAGATAATTTTGAGATTTAGGGTCATATAGATTAAATTTGGGGAAATGATAAGCATCCCCAAATTGCGGAGGAAAATTGGGATCAAAATCTCCGCGCAAGGTCACAATAGCCGCACCGTTTTTTGCCCGGTTTGCTAAATGCGTAATAATCGAATCAGCCGGATATCCCTCTGGCCCCTGCAAAAAATGGGGCAATGAGTTGGGGGAAATCATGCGGTTTTTTAAAACAACATTACCAACTTTTAATGGGGACAAAAGCTGTGCGTACTTTACACTCATGATTTTACATCTCCTTAATTTCTAATAATCGTACCGCCTCTCACTGTTAACTATGGTTAAAAACTAACTGCTATGATTTAGCGGTAATAGCGTCTCTTTCTTTTGCATTTCTGGTATTGGCAATACTGCTAACGCACTGAGGAAAGCAAAACAGGAAAAAACCGCATAAAATAATGGAAACCCGCCTGCCGCAATTAAAGGCGGTGCAGCAAAACCTGTAATACTGTTCGGCAATGAACTTGCAATATTCATAATAGATGCGTCTTTAGCAAAGTCTTCCTTCTTCGGTAATATTCTTGTAATGAGTGCCATATCTACCGATAGATATACACCGCCAGCAATACCTGAGATCAGGTTACTTATTAGCACCTCAGTAAAAGATGTGGCAAATACAAGCACCAATGGACCAATTCCTACACCAATCGCTGCGGCAATTACAAAGATTTTTTGTTTTCCTAATTTATCGGACAACCAGCCACTTCCAATGCTTGCTAGTGCAAAACATACATTACCGGCCATTGCCAAAAGACCCATTTTAGCAGTTACTTCCGATTCAGTCATATGAAATTTTTCAATAAGATATATCGTACTAAACGTCATATTAGAAGTTGCTAAAAACTGAAGGAATCTTGTAAGAAAGCCCCAAGTAAAACTCGGATACTTGCGCGGGCTCGGATAAAATCTAATAACTTGAGTAAGTACTGAGGTGCTTTTATTTTCATCAGACTTAAATGGAACCGGTGCCTCTTTAACCATCACACACACTAACACCGCAGCCAAAAATCCTATACCGGCGACTATCGCCCATTTTATAAGCAACGCTGCATTGGCCATCGACATCATGATTGTCATGCCTAACATTACTGAAGCAGGAGCAAACACCCCCATTGCCCCAGAGACAATTCCACGGCGTGATTCCGGTATTTGTTCCGGTACAAGGGCAAAAATCGAATTTGCAACCACACTGTACAAAACCTGCACTAAACACCATATCACTACTACCATCCACACCTGCGTGGCAAAATCAACCGCTATCAACATAAGGCCGCCCAAAAAACCTCCAGCCAATATCCACGTCCGCCGCCGCCCGAACTTATTTCTCGTTTTATCGGCTATCGATGCTAAAATAGGACTAAATATAATAACCGCAATTGTACTAAACCCAGCGGTCATCCCAAAATTCTCTTTAACACTATCGGGGGTAATTTCCATAAATTTAAAAGTCAATAAAAGCATCATTGGTACTACAATGGTCATCACATTGGCAACTTGTCCAAAAAATAACGCAACAAGAAATCTCCATGGCATTCTGTTATCCGTTGCAACATTCACACTACTCATTTTTGTTCCGTGTCCTTTCTTATGTAATTATTAATTGATTGACTATCTGCACCTCCATGTATATCATCCTGGCAGAAGCATTATGCTCCCTGCTATTACCTTTAATTCAATTTATAAATCGCCTAGAAAAACCATTCAAACTGGCCACGATAAAGTTTAAGATCAGTTTTTCCTGTATCCGCATCCTTACCATCCATATACACCGCCGTAACCTTGGTATTCGGTAATACAACATATTCAAACCCCAGCTTAACTCCTTTAAAATCAATACAATAATAATCATTCGAACTGCCGCGATCATAAACCGCTTTCGTAGGAATTTTACGATATTCAGCAAATACGTCACTGGATCCAACTATTTTGGTATTAACTTCTTTATATTTTAATTGGGCAAAATATGCCTTATTACTGTATTCCGAAACAATATTTGACTTAGTTCCGGCAAATGTAAACTTTAAATTTTTTGCGACTTTCGTATCAAAGCCGGCTTCCCAATAGATACCATTTTCCGGCGCATAGTAGTTATAGCCATCATCTATCCATATCTTTCCACCGCTATAATCCCCTGACTCATCCGACCCACCATATCTTATACCTTCATATGCTAGCCTAACGTTTGTATCTTTGTTAACCGCCACACTAATCGTCGCGCCGCGCAGAACCGCATCATAATTGGTACGTGCCCAAGTTAACGTAGTTTTTGTGTTATCTCCCCAGGTGTAGTTGGCACCGCTTGCCTGCCGGTTATAAGCCAAGCCGTAAGCCGGCGCGTAAGAAATTCTGCCCAGATACAGTGTGCCACCCCCGATTGGCCCTGTAACAAATGACTGAATTCCTTCATTCTGCAAGTACGAAAACGTATCACTATCTGTATTGTTAGGATATTTTATACTTCTTTCCCATAAATTTTCATACTCTAAAAACCATCCTGAACCTATTTTGTATGTTGCTAATAGATCCACTGCAAAATGTTGATTATCATTAGCCGCGTAGGTTAAATCATTGCTTACCCCACCAAAATTATCCGTACCGGCGTGGGTCGCATCATCAAGTTTCAACCTTGCACTGCCGCTAATTACAACTTTACTTGTTTTCTCTTCCAAATTAGTTACACGAACATTCATTTTTTTTAGCTCGTCTTTATACTCAGCAGTTAGTTTATTAATCAACGCTTTCTGTTCGGCATTTGCTTTGTCCATATGGGTTATCGCCACAGCCGTAATAGCTGCCATTTCATAGCGGGTAACGGTTTTATCACCGTTAAACATTCTGCCATCCCCATCAATAATTTTGCCAGCAACAAGGGTCTGGATCGCACTATAAGACCAATGTCCAACCGGCACATCAGAAAAAGGATTGCCCGCCGCAGATGCAATACCAGTAATCCCCAATAGTAAGGCAAGCGTCAAAACCAGAATTAAGCTTTTTCTCATATTTTCCCTCTCCTCATCGCTTGATGAAATATCTGAAAATTGATTTACAACATAGATGACAAGTTCGTATACTACTCAAAACATTGAATCCCATTGCACTCGGACACTGCGATCATGATAATCGGTTCCTGCTGTAGTCGAACGCGTGACAAACCACCTCAGAGTAATCAAATGTCCGGAAAATGGACACACATGATATCCAACTTCATACCCTTGCCCGCCGAACTCGCAATCCGCCCAGTCGGCATTACTGTAAATAAAAGTATTTCTTTCCATACGTGAGTAGCTCGCAAAAAAGTCATGAGATCCTTTTACAAAAGGAATCGAAGCCCCATACCGGAGATTTATGTAATATGCATCGTTATCCGTAGAGTAAGTGGACCGGGTAGCGTCGATCGAAAGTAACAAATCCTTGGCAACGCTAGTGCTAAAACCAACTTCAGCATAGTCTTTACCTTCTCCGGGAGCTGCACGATTCGATATCCGATGCAGTACCGCCGATAGGTTGGTTGAACCCGGTGCGCCCAGCGGTCCTTGCGGTGCCGCCTCCGGCCCGGTTGGCGGCCCTGCGGCACCTTTTTCACCGCCTACCGGGGGCCCTGATTGTATTGATGGCGGCGGAGATATCGGTGGCTGTCCCGGACTAATCGACCAGTGAAGCGCTATCGAATTATATTCCGGCTCACTATCAATAAAAGGTGCCTCATAATGATTCTGCTGAGCGTGTTTTAACATATAACCATGATTTAAAGTAACATTTACTTTCTGACCATAACTAAACTGAACTCCGGTGAAGTCTCCCTTCATTACAAAGGCGTCGCAGGGATCCATCCAGGCAAACCTGCCAACCTGAACACCAACTGCACCAATTTTCCCTTGCACGGATCCATCACAAAGTTGGTCATCTCCCGACCTAATCCAGCCAGCCTGAGACCCCATCGACCAATCTCGATTAAATTGATACATAGTTTGTAAATTCCAATCATCATTTACCTTATAAGTACCAAAAATACTTACTTTGTTCATTCCTCGGTAACTAAAAGCCTTAGGATAATGCAAGAATGCTGCTGATCCCGATATATTAAAATTACTATGATACTCATACTTAGCCATGTTAATGCCCATAAAAGTAAGCTTTTCAGTTTCCTGCTCCAACTTGGCAACCCGAACATTGAGAGCCGTCAATTCCTTAGAAAATTCTATTGCTAATTTATCAATAAGTTCCTTGTCATTATCTGAAGCCTCCTCTTCTTTTTTTACAGCCTCAGCAACTAATTTTGCCATTTCATAACGGGTCGCAGTTTTATCGCCCCGAAAAGAACTAACACTATAGCCCTGAATAATACCCTCTTTCGACAATTTGACCATAGCCTGATATATCCAGGCATCACTTAAATCGCCAAACGGACCGCTATGTGGATTGTCATTTGCCGCAAAAGAAGTTCCTCCTCCTATTCCTAGAGCCAACACAATCACCATCGCGGCAGTAAAATTTTTTCGCATAACCATCCTCCTTGATCTACAGTTGGTTCTCATTATTTTTTGATTTTTCTTATTTTTCCAACTTCATATTAAACCTAATAGCATACTTACGTAAAATGCATATAAGTATTAACATTAGAAAGATTTTTTAACAGATCCCATGACCATAACTTTAAATACTAGCGCATCGTGTATAAAACAGCTACTCTTGTAAATATCTGTGTCTTGATGTTTAGCGAGCATTTACTTGGTTCTGGTGCAAAATCAAAGCTATGATATCATCTTGCTTAAACTCTGAATTTAAGGTAACGATAATGAGGTAGCTACATCCATACGCACCAATTTAAAATGATAGACTCAGAAAACATCTAGTCTCAACAACTAATTTGTTGAGACTAGATGAAACGTATTTAAAAATCCAGAATAAAAATGCGTGTTTATATAGGGCAGTCTACTCAGAAAGAAATACCATTGACTTTTTTGTATAATGCTTACGAAAGGTCTCTAAGTTTTACGCTAGTTGCATGAAAAGCTGCAAATTTCTGTAATTCAGTCTGTTGCTTTACCTCATTTTATGTCTAATTTTTTCGATAAGGACACACCGCACTACGCGGTTACCTGACATATTAAACCCGCAATGATTTTTCAGATCATTGCGGGTCCTTGAAGTTCAAACTTTTGTCAAGGGGCTGAAGTATATTAACTAATATCTCAGATACTATAGCCAAATCAAAAATTATTTTTAAAGGCCCCAAAACACCTCTAGAAGAAGTATGCCATCTGAGCCCGGATTATTTTATAATCCACCAAGCCAGTATCAGCATCCTTACCATTAATATACCAAACCGTCAGTTTAGAATTAATGGATGGAACATAGTCAAATCCTACATGGACACCCTTAAAATTAGATTTGACAGTTTGGACAGAAGATACATTAATAGCCTCAGGTACTGTGCAATCGTCAGCATCGCCACGGTCATACGCTGCATTAGTATGAATTTTACTATATGTAACAAATATATCTTTTGATCCTGCTACTGCAATATCCGCCGTCTGGTATTTCAACTTTGCATAACCGGCTTTGTTATTCGAGGACACACCAGGAAGCTCCCCCTTCGAGGCAGTTGCAATTAACTGTAAATCACCGGCTACTTTGATATCAAAACCTACTTCATAATAGTTATCCCGGCCGGGACTCGCTTCTACCGACAGATACTCCGCCTTAACATTAGTACTCTTATTAACTGCCAAGGCAACTTCCGCCATTTTGTAATCATCTTCGTCATTGGTATGGCCCCATGTTAACGTGCTTTTCACTTTATTACCAAAAGCATATTGGACACCCGTAGCTTTCGCATTCCAAACCAACCCATATGCCGGAACATACCTAAATCTACCCATGTTATACGTGCCGTCACCAATTGGCCGAGTAAGATAAATTTGTTCTGCCTGCGCTTTTTGTCCAACACTATTCGCATCTTCCGGATGATTAAACTGCCGCTGCCATTCCGTTTCCGTTTTTATAGCCCACCCCATTCCTAAATTAAACGAGGTATTAATGTCCAAATTAATATGCTGATCATCAAAGGTCGTGCCACCGCTTTGATTGTCAAATCTAATTGTTGCGACACCGGAAATTGACACTTTATCAACTTTTGATTCCAATTCTTTTACGCGAACTCCAATTTCTTCAAGTTCAGTTTTATACTCTACCACCAGTTTATCGATCAGTGCCCGTTCTTCAGCATTCGCTTTACCTTCTTTCGCCATGGCTTTCGCCACAATCACCGCGATCTCATAACGCGAAACCGGCTTATCCCCCTTAAAGGTACCATCACCGTTACCTTCAATAATCCCATCAGCAACCAGCTTATTAACAGCTGCATATGACCAATGCTCTGTCGGAACATCAGAAAACGGATTTGTTGCAGCCATCGCCGTCCCCGCTATGGCCGCAACAACGATAAGCGTTAAAACGACAATTAAATATTTATTCATACATTTCGCTCCCTTAATAGAAATTTTTTAAAGGTTTTAAAGTAAATTTCTATATGCTAACTACATCCTCCATCGCATTTAGAAGATTGGTATAATTGCTGCAACCCGGATAAAATTATCCTTAAAGTCGGTATACCCGCTAGTGATACCAACCATATGAATATATCTAATCGTATAAATCACGCCCGGCCGGGGAATATATTCATAACCAACCGTTATCCCCTTAGCACCATAAACACAATCCTCAATGTCATAGTCTACGGTTGATATCGTTGAATTAGCCTCGGCTTTCGTCCAATTTACATAAACACCCCAAGAGCGAGGAACGAACGGAATAGCACCTTTATATGTAAGACTAAACATATATCCTTTATTGTCGGTGCTGTAGTTTGACTTAGAATATACTGCTTTAAGCCCAATATCCGGTGATAGCTTGGTATCAAACCCGGCTACTGCAAACGACTTAGAAGATGTACTATTATCTGAACTAGTCAAATGAATATAATCTGCTGTTAAATTTGTCTTTTGGCTAAGCGGATATATGATATCAGCTGATCTAATCCCCGGCGCACTATCTGCAAATAGCAGATCGTCTTGAGCATAAGATGCTATAAAGCTATATGATGATGGAATCCCGCGCCAATTCATTAAATTTACGCCCTCATCCAGTTTACCAAAATTCACGGTCATAGATGGGCCGACTCCAGATCCTAGTCCTGGTCCCGGTGGAGATGGATGGCCCCATAAAATCTGAACACCGCTTATATACTCGTCCAGCACAAAACCATACGCAGCATCTTTATAGGGATAACGACCAAGATTCATCCGAAACCCGGGAAAATTTCCCGAAACCCACATTCCCTTAGTCTCATCATGATTGCCTTCAGTAAGCCCTGTTCCCTTAGCCACTACATCTTCAAAGTCTCTTGTGAATTCACCCATAGTCTGAATTGTCCAAATATCGCTGACACGATAGTCTCCACTTAAAACAAACTTGCACCCCTCCACCTGGTTAGGAGTATACTTCTTGGGATCAAACGTTTTAAAAACCCAGTTAGGAGTTGTCCCTTCACTATGGTGATCATACTTAAGAATAAGAACGCCGCCAAAATTAACTTTGTTTACTTTTTTGTCTAACGAAGAAATTTTAGCATGCAAATCCGCAAGTTCTTGGGAAAACTCTTCGGAAAGTTTATTGATAAGTGTCCTATCCTCTGCATTCGCCTTGTCTTCATGCGCTATAGCTCTAGCGACTATTTTGGCAACTTCATACCGTGTTAGTATCTTATCTGCATCGTGAGAGTTTTCAATAATCCCGTCTTGAGCAAGTTTTACAATCGCATTATATGCCCAATTCCCCTTCGGCAAATCCACCCACGGATTACTTTTTTCAGCGGCCAACGCAGTTGACGTAATGCTTAATAGCAATACTAATGTCAAAATAGTACCCAGCCATTTCTTCATAACCTTCCTCCTCCATTGCTTTTATTACAAAAAGCTTTGAGTCTCCAGCGTTTCCTCAAAAACATTTTGTTTACAAATAGTTCGGCTACCACCACCTTTATCTGCTCGGAGGCCAGATCAAAGATCGAACACTTTTGCCGTGTATATTTTCATAATATTCGCACTAATATATTTATGATAAGCCTACGAACTCTTTGCTCTATATCATATCTGAATGCCTTTACCCTGACCGTCTAGTCAATTACTACAAAATGGGGGAAAGGCATTCGAATGAATACATAGATAACTACCCTCTTATATATGCTGCGGCATTTTCACCGGCAATTCGCCCGCTATTATAGCAGAACGATGATACATTGCCCGAGATAACAAAAGGATACGATCCATTATAAATGGAATTAGCATCATTACCGACTGCATAAAGTCCGGGGATAGCCGCTCCGGCTTCAGTCACAACCTCAGTTTTACAATTAATTTTAATTCCCCCCAGGCTGCCATAGCCTCCTTGGAAAAATCTTGCAGCATAAAACTTAGGCTTAGTTAATGGTCTAAGATATTTTGCTTGCTTATAAAACATATCGTCCCGTCCGTGTTCGCAAGCTTGATTATACTCAGCCATTGTTTTTTTCAGCCCTTGAAGTTCTATTCCAGTTACCGTGCTTAACTCTTCCAGGGAATCTGCCATAAATAAATGTTCATAACCTTCTGTTTGGGCTTTTTTAATTAAAGCTCTCAAATTATTCGATTTAGCGATGGGAAGTTTAGACATAACGAAATCCCATCCTGTATCGTAATATTCATTCGCCGCTTCGTCAAAAATCATAAATGCACACCCATTTTTCTGCCGATGAACGGCATTCCCTGCAAAACCTGGACTGCGCATTATTTCCTCATTCATAATCCTTTCTCCATCAATATTAACCATCAAATTAGGCTGTCTGAATGAACCTAATTCAAAGCCAGTTCCCCCCGGCCCGCCAAAAGGATCCGGCAAACAGACATGCGTATTCATCATCATATCCGATTTTCCAGCCCCAGCATCCCAGGCCATTTGTATACCATCTCCCTGCACTTCCGGAAAAGCAAAGGTATAAAGATCAACCCCGTGTTCATATCCGGTATACTTTTTAATCCAGTCTTTGTTACCGCCAAAGCCCCCGCTAGCGATAATAACAGCCTTGGCTCGAATCTCAATCTGTTGCCATAACTTATCTTCGGCAATTACACCAACGACTCTGTTTTCCTCTTTTATAAGGCTCTTTGCCGAAGTATCTAGTTTAATAGAAGCTCCATAGGTTTTAGCTTTTTCAAAAATTGCCTCGGTAAAAGCAGGCGATGCCGGGTCTTTAAAATGCCAGGTATACTGGGCACCTATAAAATAGGCGACAACATCAATAAAGTTTATTCCCATATTTTCCAGCCACGCAATCGTGCTGGCCGACTTGTTGATATAGGCTGACACTAATTGGGCATCGACCTTCCAATGAGTATAATCCATCAGAAACTTAAAGGCATCTTCTTTGGTGAACGCTAACTGCTTTTCCTTTTGCAGCCGACTTTCTACCGCAAACAGTCCGTTTCCCCCTTTAACCCCTCCGCCCATCGAGTTTCCTTTTTCCAAAATAAGCACTTGCGACCCATTTTCAGCCGCCGAGCAAGCCGCCGCCAGTCCCGACGGACCGCTTCCGATAACTACAACATCCGTATCTAACATTTTCATTGAAAATCTCCTCTCCCTCATGTTTCCTATCTTAATCGGACAAACTATTTTCCCTTGATATACAAGCTTGCATTTTCGCCGGCAATTCGCCCCGAATTCATCGAATAACTTAGTGCACTGCCGAACAAATACTCCCCACAATAATCATCAGACAACCAGCCTCCCGAAATAACTCCGGCGGCATATAGTCCCGGAACAGGATCATCGTTTTTATCGATAATTTCCATATGGTGGTCAATCCTTACCGGACCAATTGTTTCAATCAAAAGTACCCCAAACTTAATGACATAGAACGGCCCTTTCCTTAGCGGCATTAAAAATCGGCGTTCTTTTACAAAGTCTTCATCATATCCATGGTCACAGAAATAGTTATACTCATTAATAGTATTTTTCAGGACATTAGGATCTGCACCAATCCATTCGGCTATCTCAGCCCAATTATCTGATATTTTCACCTCGCCGCCGCTTGCAACTTCTTTTTCCAGTTTTTCTTTCAAGTCTGTCGGCATCGGTCCGATCGGGGCATGCGGTAGAACCCAGCCTTTTTCCATAATCTCTTCAATCATTTGCCCGTCATATATGGCATAAGCAATCTTACCAGGCTGACGAATTACAGCATTAGAACATATCTGCGATTGCTCGGCCGCTGCTTCATCCAGGAAGCGCCGACCTTTCTTATTCACCCATATCGCAAATGGCTGTCTAGCTGCTTGCCCCAGAGACGGATCTTTCGTAAAGGTTCGTCCAGTCTCCCTTACCAGCGTAGCAACATCATCCAAAGCGCCGCCGGCTTCGGCCGCTAATTTTATACCATCTCCATCATGCGGTACGACAAGCCCGCCAAAACTCTCATCATAAAACGGGAAGAATTTATTAAGCAGCTCTTTATTACCCATAAAACCGCCGGTCGTAATAATAACGCTTTTGGTTTTTATTTCGAACTCTTGTCCGTCTTGTACCGCTACAATTCCGGTAACCTCGCCTTGCGGTCCGCGTACAACTTTTTTTCCAGTTGTCTCAAGCAATATTTGAATGCCTTTATCCCGACATTCCGAAGTAAGCGACTTTACAACTGAAGCAAAACGCCCCAACGGAGTATTGCCTTTAATCACATGCCAGCATGGATTTTGATGATAATTAAGACGCCACTGAGCCCCCACTTCGAATTCTACTCCCCGCTTCATAAGCCATTGGATGGTATCTCCTGATTTATTAATATATGCGCGAAGAATCCGAGGATTTAGCCGGCTGCTATAACGATGCCAAGCCAGCGCCTTTTTATAAATTTCATCTTTAGGGGCATCAATCATGGCCCTTCTTTGGATAAGGCTTTCACAGGCAAATATTCCGTTAGCAAACACCGCATTGCCACCGACTGTTTTTCTTTTTTCCAATACAATTACACTCTTAGCCCCATTTTCAACCGCTGTCACCGCCGCAGGCAACCCCGCACCTCCGGCACCAATAATAACTATATCTGCTTCAAGATTTTTCATTTGTGTCTCTCCCATCATAAAGACTCTTTTTCGTGGCTCTAAAAATAAAAATATATTCTACTCCTTCAATTATTTGGAGATAGATATTTTATTTATTAAGCCTCTATACTCCAACCCATTAACTAGGTTCCGGCTTAATTTGTGCTAAATATTTTCAGCAGTATCTGATTTTCCTTTGTTTCCTCTTACAGCTAACCAAAAAATGGAAATCAATGTCGCAATAGCAAAGCATGCTCCGCCAAAATTAAACAAGAATGTTGCTGGTTGCAAACCATAAAACATCCGAAGTATAGGTTCAACAAAAGTAGAAGCGAACATTGCCAACATCATAGCTTGAACAACTGTTCCCATAATTAAAGACCTTTGTGATTTAGGTGCCAAGTCAGATACCCTAGTTGTAATAGCCGGAACAAACGTTCCTCCTGCTATTCCATTACAGACGCTTGCAATATAAATCATATTAACGTTTTGCGTAGTTCCTACGATAAAAAACGCGATTGCTGAAGTAGCAACACAAATTACCAGGGTATAATCTTTGAAAGTCTTAAATACTTTCATAAAAATGATCCCCATTACAATTACGGTAATGTTATACACGTTATATGCATTTGCCACCGTCATGGGGTCTCCAATCTGACCTTCCGTAATAGCAATAGGCAACTTCATCATATTTATAAATGAAATCATCATGAACCCAAAAAGGCAAACCACCAAAACCAAAATTGTTATACCTAACTTTTCCTTTTTAACGTTTTCAGTTACTTCATCTTTATAAATACGTTCAGGCGGCATAGAAGGTAAGGCCAAAACTTGTATAAAAAGCACCACTATAAACGCTAGATAGGCTAAAAAAGCATAATTCCACTGAATTGCCGCCAATGCCCCCGCCGCCATCGTTAATACTGTTGAAACACCGCCATTAAAAGCATTATTCCAACCATAAATTTTTGCTCGTTCCTCTTCGTCATAAATTTCTGGAATTATAGAAAGCCCTACCGTCGCTGCAATTCCAGCGGCAATCCCTATAAATGCGCGGGAAGCCAACACAAGGTAAATACTTTCAGAGCAGAAATACCCGCCTACCCCCGAAATGATATAAAGTATCATAGAAAAAACCAAAAGCTTTTTTTTGTCATAGTAGTAACATAATCTTCCGCCAATAGAAGGAATGGGGATCATTAGCAAAGCTGGCAAAGTTGCTACCAAGGAAATTAAAACCGGATCTACCCCAGGAAAGGCCTGTGTCATAGATCCTAGCGTAACATTTATCAATGTTGTATCCGTACCTGCCAAACTAACCGTAAGTGCTGCCAGCGTTACTAAAAAGTTTTGTTTACTCACAATAGACCTCCTAATACTTACTCGTTTACTTATTGGATGTATCGTTTCTATGCGCTATGCCATCCCTCCATTCTTAAATAAATATTGTTAATTATCTGATAATTTAATTATACTGACACGCCTCGTTGTTAGTGAAACATGAAATATAGGTATACCTATAAGCTAAACTTATTGATAAATCAAACTCGAATAGAATTTCCTAAGTATTTCGGGCGATGAGCCGCAAAATTATACTCTTTTCCTACATCTAATCCATTGACAACAAAAAACCACTCTTTTGAATAGAGTGGTTTTTCTATATAATATGGTTAGATATTCACCTACTATAGGAGGCTGTACTATGAATTTTAAACAACTCTCCTACTTTATTTCAGTTGCGGAACATTTGAATTTTTCAAAAGCAGCTACAGATCATTACATTGCTCAAACAGCAATAAGTCAACAAATTGCAGCCTTGGAAAAAGAACTAGGCACTCCCCTCTTTTACCGAACCAGCCGAATCGTTCGCTTGACAAAAGGCGGAGAGGTTTTCTATAAAGAAGCTAAACTTCTTGTGGAAAAATCGGAGGAAGCGATCAAAAGAACTCTCTTGGCCAATTCCGGCTCTCAAGGCAATCTTTCCATAGGATTTCAAGGACCCAATGAAAAAATTTTTTTACCTAAAGTAATCCGAAGTTTTAGACATAAATACCCCAAAATTTACATCAAACTTTTCCAAGAAAGCAGTGATGGTCTTCATAACCTTTTAAAAGAAAATTTGATAGATATCTCCTTTTTGTTTTCTTACGGTATTGAAGAATTTCCTGAACTGAACTGGAAAAACGTCTGTCGCGATCCTTTATGTGCCATTGTTCCTCCTGACCACCCATTAACTAAAAAATCAACACTTTCCCGCTCAGACTTGGCCAATGAACCAATTGTACACTTTAATCATAAAGATATCCCTATCGGCTACAATTTACTAATCCGCGATTGCGTAAACAGCGGCTTTATGCCAAATATTGTTGCTGAAGCACCCTCTATAGAAACACTGCTCATAATGGTGGAGGCAGGAATAGGAATTGCCGTACTTCCGCTCTCCTTAAAAACATATACAGACAACACTCTTAGCTTCGTGGAACTTGAAGGAGACAACGAATATAATCAATTAATCGCGGCCTGGTCAAAAGATAACCCCAATCCTACGATCCCATTGTTTTTAAAAGCACTGGACGAATACTTTGTAAGCGCAAAATAATTAATAATTATGGCGTAAAAAACTTAAATTCAAGATTTATCGTAATTTGGCTTTTGTGCAAAAATCTCACCACTCCAAATTAACCTATCTCATTCCAGCATGAATTTATAATATTGCACGATGGCATCCAAATTATATTTATTTCAAACCACCAAAAGCCGATTAAAGTGATTATAAACCACCTTAACCGGCTTTATTTTCTACCTTGATTCTGTTTTACATAATACGCAAGATAACCAGTGACACCCACGGCATCGGATGCAAACAAACTTTATTTAATCAACATTTTAATTTTTTTTTCGCAGCAAAAGCATCAGATAATACGTCACACCAACATAACAACTAATAATAGCAAAATAATCCAACAAAAATCCCCACAAAGAAGGCTCCACACCCCATCCGGCAAAAATATGCTGCATGAGAAGGTTCGCACCAATATGATTCGTAAAGGATGCATAGACACCGTAAGCCATGACAACAATGGACACAATGCGACTCATGATAACCCAGCTAAGAGAAGCTCCATCGATATGCAGCCAACTTATAAATTTTCCCAGAAGCATTTCCCAGTGCAGCCCCAGATGTATTGCTACAAGAATCAGACTAGCATAGGCCGATCCCTGATGAAGGTCATGCACAAGGATACCACCACTTCGTATGCCCAAAGGTGCAAACACCGTCACCGAAATCAGCACGCCAGTGACGAATACTGTGAACATTGCAATCACCAACAGCAGATTGACAAGCGTTGTAAGCACTCGTCTGAGACTCTGCCTGCCCTTGAAGAACCCCACATACCAGCGCCGGTTCAACACATTATGGAAAATAAACAGTAAAGCGAGGACTACCCCGCCGATTTCATGGGGCACATTGCCTATAAAACGGTAATCCATGATGAGTAGCAACAGTATCAACATGACTATATTCAGTAGATTTCTGACCAAAATTACAGCTACCATCCCTTCTTATCCCAAACTTTCTATAAAAAAGCTTGACATTGAGTTCACTCAAAGTGCTAAGCTTTATGCTGACAAGCATTCTGTTCCTTAATAAAAGGGGGTAATTTTTATGGATTGGACAACCAAATCCTTATCGCGTCGTAGCTTCATCCAATTCGCAAGCGGTGCCGTTGTCAGCATGGTAACCTTCAGTCTCACTGGCTGTAATGCAACCGGAATGACAAAAAGTGCAGATACTGCAGCTGCCACTGCCGCCTCAGATAAGGCCAAGGTCTTCTTTACGAATGATATCAGTACAAAGGGACTCATCAACATCTATTCACATATCAACGAAGGTATCACAGGCAAAGTCGCCATCAAACTACATACTGGTGAGCCGCACGGACCGAATTTGCTACCAATCGAACTCATCCAAGAGCTGCAAGCAACGATCCCGAACAGCACCATTGTCGAATGCAATGTACTCTACCCAAGCCCGCGCCAAAATACGAATACGCATCGTGAAACACTCCAAACAAACGGCTTTACCTTCTGCCCAGTGGACATCATGGACGAAGAAACGGACGTCCTGCTGCCAGTTCCGGGCATGAAGGATCGCATCATACAAGGTCTTATAAAAAATCCAGAAAAACATATCACCGAAGTCCCAGTCGGCAGCCATATGCTAAACTACGACTCCATGCTCGTCTACACACATTTTAAGGGGCATGCAATGGGCGGCTTCGGCGGTTCACTCAAAAACATCGGTATTGGAGTCGCATCCAGAGAAGGCAAGCATGTTGTCCACGGCGATGGCTGGCCGATCGGCGAAGAATTCCTCGAACGCATGGTAGAATCCGGCTACGCTACCGCCAACTACTTCAAGGGGCATATCACTTACATCAATGTGCTCAAAAACATGTCTGTAGACTGTGACTGCGATGCACATGGTGCGCCGCCAACCTGCAACGATATCGGCATTCTCGCCTCGACCGATATCCTCGCCATCGATCAAGCGTCCATCGACCTCGTCTACAAGCTGCCGGAGAATCAGCGACATGACCTCGTCGAACGTATCGAATCTCGCAAAGGTCTGCATCAACTCGAATATATGAAAAAAATCGGCATTGGAAATGCAGAATACGATTTGATCCAGGTTTAATAAATTTTTCTTCAATAAATAAAGGAAATGCTTTTCTAACAGACGCATTTCCTTTATTTATTACTTTTCAATGCTCTGGTCTACAATTTCCTGTGCCATTCGGGCATATTCTTCATTTGATACATTATCGGTACAGATCAGATATAAAAACCTGCTGAATGCAGCAACCACTATCATAATGACAACAACAACACCGAGCAGTTTTTTCAATACAATCACCGCTCCTTCATGCCTGCAAATTTACTTTTTGTTTTATATGTATCGAGCTTATAACCCGGAGTCGACTTTAAGCCAAGGACTTTTTACCGTTTTATTTTTTTAACGGGGTGGTGCGCTTGCAAAATTTGTCAGCACGCCACCCCATCATATTGCCATCAACATAAATAAAGGATTATTTTAATTTATTGTACTCATCATCAGCAACAGCTTCCAGCCATTCTGCAGGTCCTGCCTGGCAATTGGTTTCAACAGAAAGATGTACAAACCAGCTGTCTCTTGCGGCACCGTGCCAATGTTTCACATTTGCCGGAATCTTTACAACATCACCTTCCTTGAGTTCGCACGCCGGGTTCCCTTCTTCCTGATACCAGCCTCTGCCGCCTGTAACTAAGAGAATCTGTCCTCCCGGATGCTTATGCCAATTATTACGGCAGCCCGGCTCAAACGTTACGTTGCCAATCGGGCAGTTGAATTCCCTGTCGCCTGGCACCAGCATATGCAGATATGCCTGACCAATAAAGTTCTTATTGAATGGCTCCGGCATCTTATTGCCTTTTGCAAAAACTACACTATTGCTCAAATCACTCATTTGAATCTCTCCTATTACTTTAATAATCCGCTCATTTTACACCCATCTTTTTTAGCCAAGACTCTACCTGGGAACTCTTTACCGTGCCACCGTAAACAGAAAAGGCGGCCAGCACCGTCGAATCAGGGCAGAGTTTTTTTACTGTGGCTTCGATATGGACTGAGCCACCTCCACCATGCGTGCAGAACGGAACAACGGTTTTCCCTGACAAATCGTAGTTTTCCAAAAAAGTCGCAACCGGCGGTGCAATCGTACTCCACCAATTAGGTGTACCAACAAAGACCGTATCATAGGCTGCGAGATCCTTAACCTGGGTTTTAAGTACTGGGCGAAAGCCCCCCTGAATTTCTTTCTTCGCCTGTTCTACGACTGTGTTGTAGTCGCCAGGATAGACTTTTTCCGGCAGTAGCTCGCAAAGCGTCCCACCAGTTTCCTGCTCAATCAGCTTCGCCAATTTACCTGTGTTCGCAGAATGAGAATAATACACAATCAAAATATTTTTATTCATCGAAAAACCCCTTTCATTTATTTACAGCTTCAAGCCTGACAGTCAAATCACCCTTTGACGGTTTCAAATCCCTCCTGGGCTTTTTCTTCCGTAGAGAAACTGCGCTACCGATAACTGATCTTCTCTGTAGCATTGAAGTCCTTAATTTTCGCTCTCTGTACCGCAACCTGCCAGCATAATAGAAAATCATATTATCATTGCAAAGAAAACCAGCAAAAGCCGCTTTATTGCTATCACCTCAAAAGCTTTGGATTTGTTCTACAATCACAGGTTATCACTTTGAGCTAACTCTAAGTCAAGAGATTTTTTGTTTTTTTTATTTTTAACTTCTTGACTTAGAGTTAACTCAAGGGTATATGCTCTAAATCAGAAGTCTTTTAAAGGCGAAAATAGTTAGGAGATGTTTATAAATCATGGAGCATAGAGTACAAGCAAGCGATGAAAAGTACCAAAAGCTTTTCGGCAAAACTGAATTTCCTGAATCTGCAACCGATCTGGATTTCGCCAATACAATGAAACGCTTCATCTATGGCGAGGTCAAACAACATGGTAACCTTTCGGACCCGCAGCGCGAACTTATCACGCTGGTCGTACTCGAAACCACTGGCAATGCCGGACTCTTTCGAAAGCATGTAGAAGGCGCACTCAATATCGGCGTAACGCCAGTCGAAATCAAAGAAGCCGTCTATCAGGCTGCACCGTACATCGGCTTTCCCAAAGCTCTTGACGCTCTCCATATCGTAAATGAAGTTCTCAAAGAAAAAGGGGTCGCGCTGCCACTCGAAAACCAGACAACGGTCACCGAGGGCGACCGCTTTGATAAAGGCCTCACCATACAAAAACAAATCTTCGGCAGCGACCATATTGACCATGCCTATGCGAATGCCCCCAAAGGCCAGATGCACATCCAGCAATATTTATCCGGCTTCTGCTTCGGCGACACCTATACACGCGGTACGCTTGACCTTAAGATGAGAGAGCTCCTGACGCTCTCATCCATAGCAGCGCTCGGCGGTTGTGAACCTCAACTCAAGGCTCATATCAACGGCAATGTAAGCGTCGGCAACAACAAGGAAACCATCGTCGCGGCTATCACACAGTGTATGCCATACATCGGTTTCCCCCGCACACTCAATGCTCTGCGCTGCGTAAACGAAGTCCTGCCGGAACAAAAATAAGATTAGATTATCTATCCATACTGCAACCACTGTCAACCCTGCCCGTTCCACGTGGCTATACTAAGCAGCATGCTCGAAGCAAGGAATTCTTCGGTCGCTAAACCTAAGCTAAAAGCGAGGAGGAGTGTTATGAATAGAAGAGTTTTCATCCAAGGAGCAGGACTCATAACGTTCCTGCTGAGTGGCTGCGGCCTTGCACTACAATCAAGTGATGCCCAGACCGCAGATCAAACTTCTAAAGGGGGAGATAAAATGAAAATCACTATAATCACCGGAAGCCCACATAAAAACGGGACATCAGCACTACTCGCCGACAAATTTATTGAAGGATCACAAAAGGCTGGCCATGAGGTTTTTCGCTTCAATGCGGCGTTTGAAGACATCCATCCGTGCCTTGGCTGTGATCGTTGCGGAATGAACGGCCCTTGCGTGCATCAAGATGCCATCGCCAAAAAGCTGCAGCCTGAGCTCATTGCTGCCGACCTCGTTGTATTCGTCACACCACTCTATTATTTCGGCATGTCAGCCCAATTAAAGACCGTTATTGACCGTTTCTATGCTAGTAACGTTAAATTATCCGGTAGCGGCAAAAAAGCTATTCTCATGGCGACTGCCTATGATGACAAAGATTGGACTATGTCGGTGCTCACCCAGCATTACCAGACCGTAGTTAAATATCTCGGCTGGGAAGATATCGGCACTGTTTTAGCTGTAGGCTGCGGCAGCCGGCCTCTAATCGAGCGTTCTGAATTTCCAGAACAGGCCTATCAAATGGGCCTGAAAATTTAAAAACGAGGAGTACACCACATGAAAAAGAAATTGACCTTACTATTATCCATCCTCATGCTTTTTTCTCTAACAAGCTGTGGAAATAGCAATGCTGAAAATTCTTCACCGAAGCAGACTGCTGCTACCGCCAATGATAAAAACACTTCAGTTGCATCTAGTGCCACGTCCTCAACTAATAGCGGCAAAAAAATTCTCATAGCGTATTTTTCCAATACAGGAAATACACAGAAAGCCGCTAATCAGATTCATGAGCTCGTCGGCGGCGACATCGTCGAAATAAAAACTGAAATACCTTATCCAACGGATTATAACAAATGCGCTGACCTTACCAAACAAGAAAAAGAGTCAAATACCAGACCGAAGCTTTCTACAAAGGTAGAAGCCATGGACAGCTATGACGTAGTTTTCGTCGGCTATCCAATTTGGTGGTACACCGCGCCGATGGCGATCCACAGCTTTCTCGAATCCTACGATCTTTCCGGAAAAACAGTAATACCATTCTGCACCAGCGGCGGCAGCGACATTTCCGTAAGTATGGACGCCATCAACAGCCTCTGCCCAAATTCCACCGTATTGCAAGGACTCACCGCCAATAATCTCAATGACATTAAACCTTGGCTCACCAAGCTCGGATTGCTTTGATTCATGAATCAATTTCGCAGATAAAAATTTCATAAAAGTCAAATCCCCTATATAGCAAGAGCTTTATTCCTGCTGTATAGGGGATTTCCTTTTAGAAGCGCGGTTTAACCTTATTTCAATTCAGAAAGAAGTTTTCCGCCTACGCCGACATTGTCTGATTCATTTTCCTTCAAAAATACAAAGATTGCGTGTTCCGGCACATTCATAATAT
>JAGGAC010000109.1 GCA_017889635.1 Bacillota bacterium
ATTGGCAACGCATATCTAAAGCAGAATTAGCACCCATAAACACTAAAACAAAAGCACGATTTGTCCGCATTCGCGACAAATCGTGCTTTTGTTTTTGATATCGCATTACCAAAATTGAGCAGCAGCTACTACTCCTGAAATAACTTTTCCGCCATCTGATCAAGTTCTTCAGCCATCAAATTGACCCGTTCGACTTCCCTAGCCACTTCAGTTATAGCTGCTGCTACCTGCCCAATCATGTTTTCAATATTGATAACTTGACGATAGTTTTCCTCACTGCCGACTTGTATCATCTTAACCACTGTATCAACCTTCTTTACTGACTCTCCACAAGAAGTCGCAAGATTCCGGATTTCCGAAGCAACTACAGCAAAGGTCCGTCCTTGTTCGCCTAATCTAGCCGCCTCAATTGCAGCATTTAGACCTAGAAGATTGGTTTGTGTTGATATGTTTTTTATTAGTTCTAATACTTTCTCAGTTTCGCTAACATAGGTCATTGAGTCAGCCACTCTTTGCGCAGACTTATTACCAATCGCTGCAATTTCTTGTGCTTGGGCTGATATTTCTTCAGAAGTACTCGCCAACACACTAATACTACTAGACAAGTTATCAGCCATTTCTTTTAAACTTTTTTGTCGGTCAACCGGTTCTGCCACAGATATGCACCCAATGACCTCATCTACCTCATTTAGAATTGGATGAGCATAAGCAATATACGGGATGCCAAAAAGTGATTTATCACCCTTAACAATAATTCTACGTTTTTCTGCCATTGCCATAAACACGGATGTTCCAGACTTTAACAATGTACCCGGAGAAATATTTAAATTAATTTTTTTACTTGGTTTTGCCAACAAATACTTTTCCTTATCAGTTACGGCAACACAATAATCATTTGGCAACAACTCTGTTAACATGGGAGCTACATACTGAAAGTAGTTTAGAAGTTCTTTGTCTGTCATATAGTGTAGTTCCTTTCTGTTACTAACTCATTTTAGCTATGTGGTAAATAGAAGATCCTCCAATTGGAGGATCTTCTATTTTGATCTTATCGAACTCAACTTTATATCCGATCAGGTATCCTTTTAATGAGGTATTAAAAAGATACCTGTTATCGCAACTATATTTCCAATGATGAATAATAGAACGGAAAATCCCATCAAGTCTCGAATATTCATGTTTGCAATGGCTAGCAATGGTAAAGCCCAGAACGGACAAACAATATTCCAAATGCTCTCACCCCATGCCACGCCCATAGCTACTTTCCATGGCTCTACACCTAAAGTTGCCGCAGCGGGTAACATAAATGGTGCCTGAACAACCCAGTGGCCACCAGCCGAAGGAACAAATATGCTAATGATAAGAGAAGAGAAATAACATGCCACTTCAAAAGTATCATAGGTAGCAACACTCAATAGCAAGTTAGATATAACGTGAACTAGTCCGCTACCGTGCATAATCCCCATAATTCCTGCATAAAAGGGGAATTGCAAAATGATCCCACTGGCGGTTGCAGTGCCTTTGCTTATCGCCCTAGCATAATTAACCAAGGTGCCGTGAGCCAATATTCCTAGTACAATAAACATAAAAATTAAAATATTTACGTTAAGATTAAACCCGTTTTTCAGGAAGTAAGCAATAAGATAAACAAGCCCTGCTAATCCTAGTGAGTAGTTGAGAAAACGGCTGTTGTCCATTTTATCTGCCAACTGTAGTTCAGCAGTAGAAGCAGCTGTTTCCAATAATGTTTCATCTTCAAACAAAGTAGGATCAGCTATAACTATATCTTCTTTTTTAGGTAGCATTAGAACACAAACAATAGGAATTACAATTGCTAGAGTAATCGTAATAAACAAAGCTTGTGGATGAAAAATTGTTTGAGTTAAAGGAACGAGCCCTATTTGCCCTTCCAGAAAATGTCCTTTAGTGTTGATTACTAACGGCACAGAAGCCGATAACCCACCATGTGTAATAATGATTCCGGAAAACACGGCGGTTACTAACACGCGGAAATCAGTATCAGTATGTTGTTTGGCAGCCTCCCGAGCCAGAAAACCGCCTGCTATCAAACCCAATCCCCAGTTAAGATAATAAAGCCCCATTGAGACAAGACCAATAAAAAGTATTGTTTGTTTCGGAGTACGCGGTATCAATACAATCTTCTGAAGTAACCGGCGTACAACTTTCGCAGAGGCTAAGGCATAGCCAGTTATTAAGACTAGTGACATCTGCATAGCAAAAGCTAAGATATCAAAGAAGCCTTTACCCCAGTACTCAACAACTGCCATAGGCGACGTATGGGTTATAAATACAGCCATTGCACCTACAAACAAAGTAATAACCCATACAATTGTAAACGGATCCGGTAAATACTTTTGCATCAAATTTACAAAGAACATGAGCACGCGATTTATCATTTTCACACATCCATTTCTTTCATATTACACTTTAGCCATCAACGCCCACGCTCAATTTAATAAGCAATAATCGTGCCAATACCCAAATCGCCATTGGGTTGTTATAAAATTCAGTCCATTCAATTTTTTTGATGATATTTGTCATCAATCTTATTTAGCAAGCTCTGCTCTTACCTTGCTGCAACAGCTATTTTTGAAAGATGAAAAGATGCATCACTAATGATGCATCTTTTCATCTTTCAATCCAATTCCAAGCCTCTTAGCTTTTTTTACGATGGTCGATTGGTCAATCTTTAAAATTTGAGCGGCTTTTCTCGTACTCCCACATTGAGCCAATACCCTCTCGATTGTTTTTTTCTCAATATTGTTAACGATTTCTTTTAGCCCCATTTCCTCTACAACAAGCTCGGACATATAGGATGGGGTTATATTTAACAAAGCTCCTAATTGTTCGTTACTGATGTTTCCGCTCTGTTCTGATATAATAACCAGTCTCTCAAGTATATTTTGCAGTTCGCGAATATTCCCGGGCCACGAATACTGTTGCAACATTTCAAATCCCATTTTATCTATTATTACGTTCTTTGCATATTTGGAATTATAAACTCCGAGGAAATGACGGGCTAACACTTCAATATCTTCCCTTCGCGAACGCAGCGGTGGAATATGAATAGGAAATACGTTTAGCCGGTAGTACAAATCCTCTCGAAATCGCCCTTGCTTCACAAGATCCTTTAAATAGCAATTTGTTGCTGACAGAATTCTCACATCTAGCTTAATTGGTTTAGTTCCTCCAATACGGGTTATCTCTTTATGTTGGATTACCCTTAGCAGTTTAGACTGCAATTCCATTGGCATATCCCCGATTTCATCAAGCAAGATTGTCCCTTTATCAGCTAATTCGAATAGACCAATTTTACCGGAACTAATCGCACCAGTAAATGCCCCCTTGGCATATCCAAAAAGCTCTGCTTCCAAAAGATTCGCGGGGATAGCCGCACAATTAACCTTTATGTAAGGCCCATCTCTCCTAGCACTATTTGCATATATTTCAGTTGACACTACCTCTTTGCCTGAACCCGTTTCCCCTGTTATCAATACCGTAACATCAAGACCGGCAACTTGCTGGATTAACTTCATGACTTTTTGGGTCTCAAGACTTTTTCCGATCATATTTTCATTCAACTGTAGTTTTCTAAGATGTTCCACTTCCATGGCATTCTTTACTTTGTCTTTTTCCACTGCTTTTATCTTTTTTTGCGAAGCATCTAGGTCATCTTTCATTTGCATCAATTCCGTAATTTCTCTATCAATAGTCACGACTTTCTTTACATTACCCTTTGCATCCAAGACCGGTATTCCAGTAATTAACATTTTAGTCCTGTTCTTTAAACTTTCCCCCATGGCATTTACTTGTTTTTTGCATTTAATTACTTCCGGAGTTACCGCATTTAGGTAAACTCCCTCTGCCAGCAGCTCATCAACATACTTTCCTACTACTTCAGCAGAATGAATACCGGTGATTCTAGTATATGCTTTGTTCACATACAATGTCTTGCCTTTACCATCGGTAATATAAATTCCATCATATAGATAATCACCGATATCTCTAAGGGTAGAAAGCTCACTAAAGACTTTCTGTAAACCGGCGATAATCTCTCGACAAGATGCAGTATCTAAATTACTTTTTTCAATTTTTGTTATTAATCCTTGTAAAAAGATAGCTTCACTGCTTTCTATTCTATCTTTCAATGTCATCCCCCCTAATTCGCCATTCGCTAAAACTGATGCTAACTAGTTATTATTAACAAATGATAACCAATCTAAATCAGAATGTAAACTATCGAGATATTTCCCGCCTTTTTCTTTTGGCACAGAAATTGCATTGTATTCTTAACGAGCCTTTCAACGCCCCACAAGGAGAACAGCCATAAAAGAAATCGTTATCGCCGCCTGCACTTGCACGGCCACCCACCGCTACTATTGTAGAAAAATTAAAATAATTTATGAGGTGAATTATCATGGAAAAAACAATTATCACAGTTGCAACAACAGGTGCTTTCCCAACCAAAAAGCACAATCCTAACATTCCTCTAACGCCAAAGGAAATTGCTAACGATGTGTATGAATGCTGGCAGGCAGGCGCCGCTGTAGCCCATCTGCACATGCGGGACGATGAAGGCAAAGGCACTATGTCCAAAGAAAAATTTCGTGAAACGGTCAAGCTTATTAGAAGCAAATGCGACATTGTCCTTAATTTGACCACCTCTGGTGATTTGCTTGCAACTGATGAAACTAGAATGGCCCACTTTATTGAACTTAAACCTGAAATGGCTTCTTATGATGCTGGTTCTATGAACTGGATGCACAGTAGCTTATTCCTTAATCCACCACAGTTCCTTGAAAACCTTGGTAAAACCATGATTGGAAACGGAGTAAAACCAGAAATCGAAGTTTTCGATGCTGGCATGATATACAACTCGCTCTACTATATGAAAAAGGGCGTTATTGCGCAGCCAGCCCACTTCCAGTTTGTTTTAGGAGCCGCAGGAGGTACTGCTGCCACTGTAGAGAATCTGGTATACCTTAAAAGCTTGTTACCACAAGGATCGACTTGGTCAGCCTTTGGTATCGGCAAAGGACACGTGCCTATTATGTTAGCTACTATTGCCCTGGACGGTCATATCCGCGTAGGCATGGAAGACAATGTGTACTATGCCAAAAATCAATTAGCAACTTCAAATGCACAATTTGTTAAACGTGCTGCCAGAGTAGTCAAAGAAGCCAACAAAGAAATTGCCACTCCCGATGAGGCCAGGGAAATCTTGGGCCTAAAAAAGAAATAAGCAGGTGAGCTAAATGATAAAAAATATTGGTGTTATCGGCGCAGGCACTATGGGGCATGGTATTGCCCTATCCTTCGCTATGTACGGCTATAACGTAAACTTATATGATGCTTACGAAAACCAGCTAAAAAAGGCACTCGTTGAGATTGCGGACGAACTTGCCCTCTTAGCGGAAGAGCATTTCATTGAGCCTAGCGCTGTTCAAGCCACCCTAGATAGAATTAAAGTTTATAGTGACTTACAGCAAGCTGTTAAGGACAGAGATTATGTTATTGAAGCTACTCCAGAAATATTAGAGCTTAAACAAAAACTGTTTACTCAACTAGATGAATTCTGTCCTAACCATACAGTTCTAGCCAGTAATACCTCCAGCCTTCAACTAACTGCCATGATGGCTCTGGTTTCCCCAGAACGCAAAAAACATATGATTGTCAATCATTGGTACAACCCTGCTCATTTAATGCCTGTCGTTGAACTTTCCTGTTTTGGCAATATGCCTGAAGATATTTACAAAGAAGTCGAAGCTTTATTTGCTACCGCAAAAAAACAAACTGTCAAAGTTCTTAAAGACGTTCCCGGTTTAGTTGCTAACCGCATTCAGCAGGGTGTTGCCCGCGAAGTTTTCTCCCTTATCGAAATGGGCGTCGCAGAACCTGCTGATATTGATAAAGCACTTAAATTCGGCCCTGCTTTCCGTTATGCCACCACCGGTCAGTTAGAAGTAGCTGATTTTGGAGGCCTTGATATCTGGAGTATCGTCGGCGATAATCTATTAAAAGAGATGGACAATCGTCAAGGTGCCAATGACCTTCTGAAACAAAAAGTCGCGGAGGGCAAGCTCGGCATTAAATCAGGTGAAGGTTTCTATAAATATGAAGAATCTAAGATTCCTGGTATTAAGAAAGAATTTATGAAAAAGTTAATTCATCAACTAAAAGCTTCACAAGCCTTTTAAGTAGTGCTATATTCTTCCCCACTCATCAACTAAGTGTAGGGCAAAGAAAAATTGCACCCATACGGGTGCAATTATCAAAAGATGTCAGTCATTTTCCAAGAGTTCTTCGGCCTCTTTTAATAGCTGAATATCACCACACATTGGGACTTCGTCGCAAGCCTCACTCATCGGGCACTT
>JAGGAC010000044.1 GCA_017889635.1 Bacillota bacterium
AGCCGGCGCAATAAACTTTTCCAACGCTACTTCGTCAGTAAAAGGGCTTTCTTGGCAAACATGAGCAGGCGCATCATAATGCGTAGAAACATGCAGCGGGAAGTCATGCAAAAGTTGTGTACGACGATTAAACTTTGCCATGTACTGTACCGGAGTGGTCCATGGCTGAGCACCGGCAGGCCAAGTCGGCTGATCATTGCCCCATGGGTGAGATAGATCAACCATTACCATATCACTGGTAATAGCCCACTTGCCAGGCATATTCTTAGCCGGAGTAGAATAATCCAGTAATGGAGTATCATATGTTTTTACATCAAACGGCATTTTTTCAATTGGAATAGGATATTTATGCATTTTCTTACCTCCTAATTTTACCTGCTGTAATAGTATTTCCTGATAAAGTACAATAATTCAGAATTATTTGCCTTTCATCATTATAATTAACTTTTATGATTTTGAACAATTTATAGTTTAAATTATCATTATAATTAATACTTATAAGTAATTTATGGATCGGTCTGAACCGCTAGGAGTTTCAGACGCTAAAGGGTTTTACGAACAAGATCATATATTTAAAAGTCGGGATATATTACCCCCTAAAACTTGTTCTAAAATATGTCGGTCTGAAGTTATTTGTTCTATTATGGTTCTTGCCGTTAATGGCAAGCAATAAGGTGCATCAGAACTAAAAAGCGTCCGTTCCGGAAATTCCCTGATAGCAAAGGATGGTGCTATCGTAGTGAATGTTGCAGACAAATCCAAATATATATTCTGGATATTTCTTACTGCTTTCAATGTATCAAGCCAATGTATTCCTCCAAGATGTCCAAATATCAATGGTATCATAGGATACTTTTTAGCTAAAAATATCAATTCCTTAATATCCTCAAAATTCAAGGGTGCAAATGTATGCACCCAAAGGGGTAGATTTCCCATCTCTTGGGACGCAAGAAACAATGGGGCCATTTGAGTTACCTGACCTGTACCAGGGGTTAATTCTCCAATACCACGGAAATTATTAGCTAAAATATATCTTTCTATCCACTCCAAGTTTTCATTATAAGACAAACCAAACGGAATTGAGCCAAAGCCAATAAATTTTGCGGGATTTTCCTTCATTATTTCAGCAAGTTCTTCAATAGCACGTATCCTTTCTTGTAACGGATTTTTTATTCCATTTAGAATGTCGTACAAATTATTCAGTTCTTTTTCTAAATCGTCTATACTTGTCGCTGTTTCAGGGTGAATAGTTGATGTAAATAGAATAGTACAATCAATATTAGCATCTTCCATCAATTTTAACTGTCGATGCGTTGGAAGCATTACATGAGCATGACTGTCAATAATCATACCGCTGAGCCCCTCTCTTTATAATTTTTCAAACTCACTAATTCTTTCTTGTAACTGTAATTTTACTTTATTTAAGATATTTAATTGTTTATTAACTTCACTTAATTTTGACTTATACAACTCATATGCCACCTTACACAATGGTCGATTTTCTGATGTTATCGGACATTCTAACACTTGGGCAATGTCGTCGGTATTAAGTCCAATACTTAGATAAAATTGAATTGTTTTTACTGTTTCGATAGCCGACTCATCGTATTCCCGATACTTATTTTCCAACCGTTTAGCGACTAACAACTGTTTTGTTTCATAGTACCTTAGTGAGCGCATACTGGCACCAGTTTTCTGTGATAGTTCGCGAATTCGCACTTTTATTTCTCCTCTCTGGTTTTATTATAAAGTATGACATCAGTGTTATAGTCAAGTATCACATAAAAAAAGGTTTTGCCAACTTACCTGGACAAAACCGTCAGAAACTAGCTACCATCCTTCATCTTTTCAACATATCACATTTACCATAATCGGAACATAATATATATCAGGCATCAACCCCCTCTCGCCAGATAAACAAATTAATAAAGGAGCGAAAATAAATGCCACGAAAACTCCCAAAATGTCTGGAACAGGTCGAATTTCTTCCCAATGTTAGTGTCTATGTTGTTTTAAAAGGTGCTATAGCCTTAACCGGAACACTTATTGCTGAAATTGAAGATCGTCACCATGACGAACCTCCTGTATGCCCACCCCCTAAAATTGAAGTAAAAGTGCCACCATCTGAACCCAAAATTGAAGTTAAAGTCCCACCGTCTGAACCCAAAATTGAAGTTAAAGTGCCACCATCCGAGCCTAAAATTGAAGTGAATCCTAAAATTGATGTCAAAGTACCAGAATCTAAAGTAGATGTTGATGTAAAAGTGGATGAAGAACCGGAATTTATTCTTATCCAATTAACATCAAATCTAGTGGTACCACTTGGATTTGCCGAAGCTGTTACCGGGTCTGCTAGTACTACTATTACGACTAACCCTGTTCCGACTTCTTTTTCTGCAACTGTTACTCCGACTCATACCATAACCTTCGCAAGCGGTACAATAATCGCAATAAATATTGGCGAAATTTTGCTTCTTGGAACAAACGCAACAATTGTCTAAGCAATCAATACTTCAGCTCTAAGCATTCAGCTAAATAAATTCAATAAAAACAAGAAACAAGCACGGATAATATCTCTTTTGAGATATTATCCGTGCTTTTAAAATTACATATTCAAGTAAAGCCAGAAAGATACTTGCCAATATACTTAGCTTATGGCATAAAAGCTAAGTAAAGCTTTAATGGCTTTCATACTTGCATTTTAATACCTCATAAATATCTTTAGCTTCGATAGTAAACCATTTACCTAGCAGTGAATCGTATTTTTTAGCGTCTGTTACAATCCAGTTGCCATCCTTATAAGCTAATTTAAATTTGTAGTTGTCGGTTGTAGTTTTGGCTATGCTGTTGCTAGTTTCCGCTTCAGCTTTTGTAGTATAAACCTGAGAGAAAACATAATCGAAATTTACCTCAAGGTTTGCAACATAATTTGGTGAAGTCGAATTGACTTTTTGAATATCAACTTTGTAATTGTGATCGACGGACCCACTAATTTTTGCCCAATAGCCTGGTATCCCCATAGAACGAATGGGTTGGTTATATGCTACATTATAATGAACCCCTTTATAACTATCAAAAACTTTATTCATAGTGTTATCTATGCATTGCTTGCCATTATCGGTTATTTGATTTTCTAGTATTTTGGTATCTTTTATTTTTGTAGTTGTTATTTTGTTGTCATCTGCAGCTACTGCTGGCACGCAATGCAATAGCAGCATAAGCGATAGCAATATAATTTTTTTCATTTAATTGCACCTCATTCCTTTTATGCATTAATAGCACTATTTACCACAATTTTATCATTACTTTTAAAAAAAATAAAGCCGTTATCTTTTATACGTTAGACAAACAATCAAATATCAGAATTAGATTGTTAATTTTTCTATAATTCACTATACTTAATATATTAAAATCAATGACAAAGTCATTGATCATTTTTGCTTTACTCTGGAGGAAATATGAATATCAAACAACTGCAATACTTTATTTCCGTAGCAGAACACCTTAGTTTTACTGCAGCGGCTAAAACACTTTATATTACACAGCCGTCCCTTAGCCAGCAAATTGCAGACTTGGAACGTCATATTGGAGTAAAGCTATTTTATCGCGACAGACATTCAGTCCGACTTACTGCAGCAGGAATTTCATTATTAAAAGAAGCTAAGGGCCTTGTTGCTAAAGCTAATGAGGCCATCAAAATTACTCGTCTAGCTGAAACCGGCACCGTTGGCAGTTTAACAATTGGCTATCTTGGCGCTGCAGAGCGACGCTTTTTACCACAGTTGCTTGCAAAATTCAACCATAAGTTTCCTAATGTTGAACTGAATTTAGTTCATTTCAACGCTTTTACCGACCTGGACAAAACACTTCTTCAGGGTGACATCGATATAGCCATTACCTTAAAAAGCAAAACCGAGATGATGCCTTTGCTGAGTTGGAAAGTAATTTATACCGATTCACTTACACTAGTTTTGCCTTCTACGCATCCCTTGGCTAATAAAATAAGTAAGCGCTTCTCACTATTAAACGGAGAATCTATCTTTTTACTTGATCGTGATGTGGCTAGTCGCTGTTTTGATACCTTGCTGCAAATTTGCTCAGACCGGAAAATTAGCCCTAATATCCGGCTTGTCACTCATATGCAAACAATATTGCTTATGGTTGAGTCAGGAGCGGGCTTTGCAATTTTGCCTAGCATAGTGCCTGAAACTTATGCTAGCCAGAATCTCCGCTGCATTGATCTCGACGGAGCTGACACTAAAATTGATGTTATAGCCGCTTGGAAAAGTAATAACCCCAATCCATCGCTTCCCTTGTTTTTAGAAGAAGTTGAAGCAATCATTGTGCCAAATATGTATCCGCTCGTTAAATAAGGTATTTTAGAATGACAGATTGACAATTTCGGTTGCGAAATCTAGAATATAATTATTATAATACTGGAGGCATTCAATTTCTACTGCACGAAATTTGAATGCCTCCAGTATTATGAAACTGGTTTTTGAACTAGATATATTATTTATACTGACTGGAGGTTCTTATCATGCCAATAAAAATACCGAACAACTTACCGGCTGCAAGCATTCTTGAAGGGGAAAATATTTTCGTAATGCATGAAAACCGGGCATATACCCAAGACATCCGACCAATTAATATTTTGCTCTTAAATCTTATGCCCACTAAGATCATCACTGAAACTCAATTTCTTCGTCTTTTAGGCAATTCTCCATTGCAAATAGACGTTGATTTTTTGTATACAGCCTCTTATACCCCAACCAATACCCCACAGGAGCATCTAGTAAAATTTTACGAAACCTTTGCGGACATCAAAGAACGTAAATATGACGGTATGATTATTACCGGCGCCCCTGTTGAACAGCTCGCTTATGAAGAAGTAACTTATTGGAACGAACTATGCGAAATTATGGAATGGAGTAAAACAAACGTATATTCAACTATGCATATTTGTTGGGGGGCCCAGGCAGGATTATATTACCACTATGGTATACCAAAATATCTTCTTGCCAAAAAAATGTTTGGCGTTTTTCCTCACAGCCTCAACTTTCCTAACCAAGAAAAGCTATTCCGGGGATTCGATGATGTTTTTTATGTTCCGCATTCCCGCCATACAGAAGTTCTCCGTAAGGACATTGAAAAAGTCCCTGAGTTATGTATCCTCTCAGAATCCGATGCGTCAGGCGTCTATGCTGTAACTGACACGAAACGCAGACAATTCTTTATTACCGGTCACTCAGAATATGATCCTTTATCCCTTAAAATGGAATACGACAGGGATATAGCACAGAACCTGGCAATTGACCTTCCTTTAAACTACTATCCTAATAACGATCCTTCACAAATGCCAATCGTTCTCTGGCGAAGCACTGCTAATTTACTATTTTCCAATTGGCTCAATTACTGTGTTTACCAGGAAACCCCATTTGATCTTTCCCAACTATAAAAACTTTTACCTACCCAAATCTCAATATTGTGTTTTACTTGTTTATATTGAATTCAGTGGTATATTATCGATAATTGTTTGTTTAAGTTGCGCATAGTCTAAAGGTTTAATAACAAAATCGTCTGTTTCCCTTTCAGCTAAATCATTGACACACTCAGCCTTAAGGAAATTATTAAACATAATAACTTTTATTCTTGGTTGAAGTTTTCTAAGTTTTTGCAGAATAGCAATCCCCCCCGTCCGATCCGTCATAATATCCAGCAGACACAGATCATAGGTATTTGCATTAATCAACCGAATAGCTTCAACTTCATCAAAAGCCTGATGAATACAATCTTCCTCAACGCCGCTTTCCAAGACATGGTTTACAAGAATATCCCGCATAATATCTGAATCATCCAAAACTAAAACTTGCACTTAACCATCGCCTCCTTGTAATTCGGCTGGATATTATATATGTTATGACCATAAAAAAACTGCCAGACTGCTACAATTAAAATTAGCAGCCTGGCAGTCATAAACAAAAATTGTTTTTAGACCCATAGCTTTGCGCCCTTACCTTTCGACAAGTTTGCCCTAAATATATATTTGTATAATATTTACGACAAACCCTCTGTAAATCCCTTTATACTTGTTGCTTCAAGTTAAATTTTATTATAAACTTAGTTCCTTCCGTACTGGTTTCAACAACTAATTTTGCATTATGTCGTTCCACAATCCGATAACATACTGCAAGACCTAAGCCAGTTCCCTTTTCCTTGGTTGTAAAAAAAGGCGTACCTAATCTTGCTAATATCTCCTGTGGGATGCCTCTACCATTATCTTTAACCGTTAACTCGACAGTATCGCCAACTACGCTAGTAGAAAGTATAATTCTTCCACGCTCAGCTACTGCTTCCTGTGCATTTCTTGTCAAATTCAATATAAGCTGCCGTATTTCGTTTTCATCTGCCATTATGTCCGGAATATTATTATCCAACTCTAAAAGTAATTCTTTTCGTTCGCAAAGTGTTGACGCACGAATTAGCGGATACAAAGTATAAATAGTTTGATTAATGTTAACAAACTGCAACTTAACCGCTTTGTTCTTTTCTAAAGAAAGAAATTCTGTAATAATGGTGTTGGCCCTATCTATTTCTTCAATCATAACATCAAATTGTTCTATATGATGTGCATATTCTTTTTTTCCCCGGAAAAATTGTAAATAACCACGAACAGTTGTTAATGGATTACGAACTTCATGGCCAATACTTGCTGCCATCTCGCCGATAAGATTGAGGTTTTCTAACCGAGCCATTTGAAGTTCAGTTTTCTTTTTTTCGAGTTTTGAAGCATAGTTTTGTGCACGCTCACGCTCTCGGTTATACTGATTAAGCGTTATTCCATAAACCGAGACATTTGCTATTATAGCAATCATCAAACTGAATGTATAATCGCTATATCTATCGAAAGTACTAGCATAGCCGATAATAGAAATTAGGTTATAATACTCAATTATTATTAAGCCCAAATATATTAGCAGTATAATACCGGTAATCGCAAAAATTTTAAAACCACGAAATAAAATTGAAATGACCCCTGAAAACATTAGAATATAAAAAGAAGTACCACCTGTTATTCCGCCATTATAAAGCCACATTACAGGAATAAGAACAATAATCACTAAAACCATAGTCCAAATGGACAAGAAATACTGTTTTTTATTCAAAGATATATAATATACAGCAATAACAATAATAATTATTATTAGGCTGACTATTGAAGCTATAGTAAACTCAAATAGATAATTGAAAATGCCTGTCAGAAGACCTATTATAATTCCAAAAAGCAGCATTACGTTTAAAATCCGATGTTCTATAGCGTAAGTATGTTCATCACCAATTAATTTATCCCACTTCAAATGAAGCACGCCCTTTCCCTTTGGTTCACACTACATAGTTCAATACAAAATTTGTACATCCTGTAATATTTTGTCGTTTAATAAGATTTTTTTCTATATTTTTTTCTATATTTCATGCTTTTATGTCATTTTTTGCGGGAAATTGCGAAAGCGTATTGAAGTTTCACTTATCGTGAAATTTTAATTTATAACTTTCCATTATTAATTTGCCAAATTTGGCACTTGAAATCGGAACAAACAGGCATGGGGATCATTTTACCCATGCCTGTTTGTTCTCTTTTTCGGACTTTAAACAATGCATCCCTTAGATTATTGTATCAGATAACTCTTGCACAATACTCTAAGGGTTGCTTTAATTTATTCGGACCTTATACTAGTTAATCAAAGTTCAAACCTATGTTCCTTCCCCTTTAATTTTATTTCAAGCTACAAGAAGAAATTTCCTGCAACTAACTACAAAAGTCATTCACAATTAGCTATATAACAGCCACTTTAGTGTAAAAAACCTGTTTTCAAGCCCCGGAAAGGCAGAAAGCAGGTTTTCTACACACTTTTGTACGCGAACTTAAGCTCATGTGTTCCGTCAATAAGACATAAGTGCAACCAACGACTTACGCTGCACATAAGCGCGGCGCAAGCCGGGTTTATAACCGTATCCAAATGTACTTCGCCAACACCTCCGGATTTAGATGATCCTGTACCAAATAACATTGTATTTTTGCTGTCCACTTATTCAATCCAGAGTCTTTTTCTTATGACAGCTGCATATATATTACTACATCAACCTCAGTTTAAATCAATTCTATAATCCAAACGATGAATCTTCACAACCTAGGAAGAAAAACAACAATATGATTATTATTACTACTATTGGTATATTGTTTCTACCGGTGCAGAAACCCATATTCTTCCTCCCTGCTAGATAGTTACACTAGTATCATCTTCTAGAAAGAACAGAAGCAAAATAATTATTACGATGACAATTACTATGCTGCCGTTAAAACCTCCACAAAACCCTCGACCCATAATTAGTCCTCCTTTCTACAATGTACCTTGTAGCTGGTAAATCCGTTTGATTTAATATATGGTATTTATATAGCATCGGTTACCGCAACTCTAAAATTTTAGGAACACGCCTTGACGTGTTCCTAAAAGTAAGTAGAGACTGTTAGATGCTGGAATTTTCTTCTTCAAAAAAGAATAGAAGCAGGATAATTATAATTATAATCACAACGATACTTGATCCATTACCGCAGCAGAACCCCCTAGACATAAACTATTCCCCCCTTATTCCAATCAATATTGAGGGCGGTGATTTTATCATGCAATCCCCTCATCTTCTTAGCACTAGCGCATAACGCATAGCAGCACCAAAGTAAGGTCAATTTATGTTAAATTTATATCGCAACTACCGCCGCCCTTCTAATTTCAATATATGGAGCTTGACGGTAAAGTGTTACTCTACCGATTAGTTTTAGAATTGATATCCGGCTTAATTAAACTACGTATGCGCTGAGGAGCTTCAGCAGCCGCTCTAAGCGATTGCATCGAATTACCGATTATTTCAGTAATTCCGCGAAGTGTATCAACAGATGAGCTCATGGTATCAATTCGACGATTCATATTAGTAGGTTCTGATGTTAACGTTAGCAAAATCACCATAATCTGATAACTCAAATTAGGGTCACTTACAATATGCCGCAGGAATTTTAACGGTTTCAATGAGCTTGCTGATTTTACAGGATTTGCGACCTTTACATTCTCGTCACCTGTCGTTCCATCAGCAGATTCCTGTCGTGCCGAGTGCCTGCGTTTTTTGCGCATACCGGCTCACTCCTTTTGTGCTATTGTCTATTTCTAATCTAATATATGACGCAAGAAGGCAAACGGTCTCAATATAAACAATCGGACACACACAAATTACATCAGATTGAATACATTAGCATATAGTCGTATGGAGGTGATTGCCCTTGTGGGAGCAATTTGGCAATGTAATGGAAATGGTCAAAAGAGTACAACAGTATGTCAGCCAAACAGAGGATCAACTAAAAACCGAAAAAATTGAAATAACTAGCGGCGATGTAATTAAAGTTATGGTTAATGGTCAACAAACCGTTGTGTCCATTGAAATTAACAGCAATTATCTATCAGCTGAGAATGCGTCTCTTCTTCAGGATTTATTGGTCGCTACAATTAACAATGCTCTAAATAAATCAAGAGAACTGCACCAAGAGGCTATGGGCAAACTGGCCAAAGATTTTAACCTGCCTAACATTCCCGGGCTGTTTTAAGGAGGAAAAAGTATGGCCAACGAAACCGTCGAAAAAACGGGAACTTTAATGCAATCGGTGATCCGCATGCTGGACTCTACCGTTAGCAATGGCGCAAGCTACGAAAATATAATTAACGTATTATCACTAATATGCCTGGTGTCAATACTAAGTAGCAATCATTCAACTTCAAATACAACTGCGATCGGAACTCCAAATCCACTGCAAAAAATAATCGGCGACCTCACCAAAAGCGACGGCGGAGTCGGTCCTGATACTTTAATGTCTCTTCTTCCTTTATTAAATAGCCCGCAACTAAAATCAAAACTTAACCCTGCTACAATTTCATCAGTACTCGGTCTAATCAGCAATTTAAGTGACAAAGGAGACTCAGTCAAAAACGATAAACAAGAGAAACCCCCTAAAGCTACTCAAGAAAGTACTCCGGAAGAAAAGCCACAGCCAAGTCCGTCATCCCCTCCATCACCCCCAGCAGCGGCTCTGACAAGTTCTGAAGAAATCGAAAAAAACGAATCAGAATATCCAGACCGCCGCGGAATAGGACGTTATCTTAACTGGAAAAGTAATTTTTGAACAAAAAAATGAGCCCTCCGCCATAAGCGAAGAGCTCATTTTTTATTATATACTTGTCTTAGAAACTTTTTGCTACATCAGCAGTGATATCCTGCCCGCCATAAATAGCGGCATTTTTCTCAATTACGACTTTAATCCCTTTACTTTCAGCAACTTTCTTTATAGCTTCATTAACTTTCTCAGTAATTGGCTTGAAAAGTTCCTGCTGTTTAGCGTTTAATTCCTGCTGCAATTTAGTGTAATAGTCTTTCTTTTGCTTTGCATTCATTGTTTTGGTTTTTGCGTCAAAATCTTTTTTCGCCTGATCAATTGCCGACTGCATAGTGGCATTTGCCTTAGCAGTATCCGGATGTTTAGACGTTAACAATTGCATATCAACATAGCCAACTGTTGATGAAGATGCTGCTGCGTAGATAGTTCCGCCTTGAGAAACAGTAATTCCAGCTGCTCCTAGAGTTAACACTGCTGCCGTAATTCCAATAATTAGACTTCTTTTTTTACTCAAAATATTAAGCATTTAGCTACCTCTTTCCCGCCAGCGGCAAAATAATTTTTACAACCCTTATTATACCAGATTATATATGTGTATTGTGACAACATTGTGTTACAATTATGTTACAATACACTAACATTCACCTTTAGCAATTATCATTAGCGGTTTATTATATGGTTATCTTACCGATATAATAAGCTATTTAGAATTGGAAAGAGGAGAATTACTGTGCAGACACAACTTAAAACCACAGAGGTCTCAAACGGCAATTATCTGCCAGTCAATAGCGGTTGGTCAATCTGGTGGAAAATGCTTCGGCCCCACACCTTAACAGCATCATTTGTCCCAGTAACAATTGGCAGTGCGCTGTCACTACCATATGCGCACTTTCGCATCGACTTATTTTTTGCCATGTTGCTTGCCTGTATGCTCATCCAGGCGGCTACCAATATATTCAATGAGTATTATGACTACTCACGCGGATTAGATCAAGCGCACTCTGTCGGTATCGGCGGAACAATTGTCCGCGACGGCATTGCACCAAATTTAGTGTTAAGACTTGCCCAAATTACTTTAGCAGTAGCTTTCATAATCGGATTATATATTGCTAATGCAACTAGTTGGTGGCTACTCGTTTGCGGCCTGGTTTCAGCGACAATAGGCTACTTATACTCAGGGGGCCCGTATCCCATTTCAGCCACACCTTTCGGAGAAATAGTTTCGGGGTTTTGTATGGGAGTTGTCATTATCTTAATTTCTTTTTTTATTCAAACCCAAACAATACTTTTGGAAACCATATTTGTATCCATTCCGACAGCGCTTCTGATTGGTGCAATATTAATGTCAAATAACCTTCGTGATTTGGAAAATGATAAACCCTACCGAAAAACCTTAGCGATTATGCTGGGGCGGACTGTGGCCACAAAAACATTAATATTAATGTTCATTTTAGCCTATCTTGGAATTATCCTCTTAGTTAGTTTCGGTATAGTAGGACCATGGTCATTACTAGCTTTTTGCAGCCTGCCTAAGGCAGTGCAGGCTGCAAAAGGGTTTCGGAAAAACACTGCTTCGCCGATGGTTTTGATGCCTGCTATGGTTGCAACCGCTAAAACCAATACAATCTTCGGCCTAGCTTTTGCAGTTGGGTTGTTTATCCAATACTTGAGCAGCCAGTAACTTCTTTAAACTCTTACTTTCGGTCAAAAAACGGACTTTTGCCCGAAATGCTCAGTGGAATACCATAAACAACCTGAACGTTATTCCCAAACAACTCCAAATTAAGTGCAGCTCGACCTACAGTGTACATGATTCGGTTATCAACATGATGCAGCGCTGCAACGCTTACTGCTGAACCGAGGGCAATACCAAGATCACCCACACTTATTGCGCAGCGGCCGCCACTCTTGGTGCAGGCGCTGCAATTTTCAAACCCGCAAAAGGCGCATGGCGCTACCCCTAAAGGAGTAACCGCTTGCCCTAAGAGCACCACTAGAGCAGCTTTATCGATATTGGTTGCGTCACGTTCAAACGTAGGCGCAGCGCTTTCACGCGCAATGCGGCGCATTTCTTCGGCTATTTGATCTTTCTCCCTGGCCTTTACAATCATTGTTTCAAGATTATCCACGCCTTTGGCCTTAGGAGCAGTTCGAGCCGCTATACACATTAAATCCGCAACTCGCTCCACTGCCCGCTCTTCAATTTCCCTGCTTTTTGTAATCATTTTGCGCCTCCCTATTTATCCCTATTAAACTAGTTTTATCACAGTCACCCCAGTGCCGCCTTCGCTCAATTCGCCAATCCGAGCTTCCTTTACGCTTGGATGAGCTTTTAAGTAGTCGCGTACACCTTTCCTGAGAGCACCAGTTCCTTTACCGTGAATAATAATAGCTTCGCTTAAACCAGCTAAAACCGCATCATCAATGAATTTATCCAGAATATTTTCCGCCTCTTCCACATTCATGCCACGAAGATCAACTTCGCGGGAAATATTCTGCACTTTGGTCATACTAACAGCGCCTGATGCTGATGAAGAACGCGCTTTCACCGCATTCTTCTCCTCCACGCTCCTGCAGGCTGAGAGCGGAACATTCATCTTCATAATACCAAGCTGTACTGTTACTTCATCACCGTTAACAACAAGCACAATACCCTTTTGCTGAAGGGTTGTAACATACACTGCCGTTCCTGGCCTAAGTCCAGTCGCCGCCACAGCCTCACCGTAGACCGGCTCATCAGGCAAATTCTTTCTCACTCTTGCCATGCCATCTCTAATCCGCCCACGTGAGTTTTCAATAGTTTGCTGCCGCTCACGAGTATTCGCAACAGCAAACTGGGCTTTTAATTCGACAATAACTTCTTCCGCTTCACGTTTAGCCAACCGCAGTACTTGAGCAGCTTCTTCCTGGGCTTTAGCAATAATATGGTGCTTTTTCCCGATCATGGCCTGGTGTTCATCAGCCATTCGCTGGCGTAGTTCTTCTACTTCCTTACGAAGGACAATCATTTCAGACTGACGCTCACTATACAAACGCTTTTGCGTCTCCAGCGCACTAAGCACCTGATTAAATTCAGCATAATCTTCATCAACAAGTTCTCTGGCTCGATTAATGATATCTTCACTTAATCCCAGCCGCCGGGAAATATGAAAAGCTTTGCTGCTGCCAGGAGCGCCAATAAGCAAACGATAGGTTGGTTTCAAAGTCTGACTGTCAAATTCTACGCTGGCATTCTCAATTCCATGTCGCGTATATGCAAAAGTTTTTAATTCACTATAGTGAGTTGTAGCAATAACCCGTGTTCCTCTGGAATAGAATTCTTCAAGCAGCGCCATCGCCAGAGCTGCACCTTCATCAGGGTCAGTGCCGGCGCCGATTTCGTCAATAAGTACAATATCCCCAGCCCCAGCCTTTGCCAGAATGTGAACTAAATTGGTCATATGGGCTGAAAAAGTACTAAGACTTTGTTCAATACTCTGTTCGTCGCCAATATCGGCAAAAACGTTCCGAAAAACGGCAATTTCCGAGTCGGCCGCCGCCGGAATAAACAACCCGGCTTGAGCCATAACCGCGAATAGCCCCACGGTTTTGAGCGTAACTGTTTTACCGCCGGTATTGGGGCCGGTTATAACTAACACCGTAAAATCATCACCCAGCCGTATATCAATTGGTACAACTACCTCTGCCGGAATTAATGGGTGGCGTGCTTGCCTTATATTGACTCGTCCTTCAATATTTAAACGCGGTTCGGAAGCCTTGAATTTTAAAGCCAGGCGAGCCTTGGCAAAGGCAAAATCAAGTTCTCCTAAAGCCAAGCACGTATCAAAAAGCACTTGACTGACTGCCGCCACCTGAGAGCTTACGGCACGAAGTACACGCTCAACTTCATTCTCTTCAGCAGCAATAAGTTGCTTTAGATCGTTGTTTAAATTAACCACCGCCATTGGCTCAATAAACACTGTTGCTCCACTGGCCGACTGGTCATGAACTATGCCCGGAAAACTATGCCGATATTCCTGTTTAACCGGAATAACATAACGGTCGCCGCGAATGGTCACCAAAACATCTTGAAATAGCTTTTGATACTCCGCCGAGTGAAGTATGCTCTCCAGTTTTTCCTTAATTTTCTGCTGAGAAGTACGTATTTCCCGCCGTAAGCGGGCTAGTTCTGGACTGGCGCTGTCTTTTACTGTTCCCTGGTCACTGATCGTATTATCAATTGTTGTTTCGAGTCCCCGCAGCACCGTAATCCGCTCTACAACTGCCGCAAGCTGCTTTGCATTATGGTCCAGTTCAGTAAAGAACTGTTTTACCCTGCGAGCGGCATAAAGTGTACTGCCAACAGCTAAAAGTTCATGCCCCTCCAGCATCGCGCCAAGACCAGAACGCTTTATTACTGCACGAATATCACGAATTCCGCCCAGCGGGACATTGTCCACTGCAATCATGATATCGGCAGCTTCCCGCGTTTCCTCTAGCCTGGCCAACGCTTCGTCATAATCATTAACCGGTTCTAGCTTTTCAGCCAGTTCTCGTCCTATAGCACTACCGGTAGAATCGGCTAAGACTTTGCGAACTTTATTGTATTCCAGAATAACGAGCATCGCTGAATCCATCATCTTCTCCTTATAACACACCACGGAAATAATGCCCACGGGTAATGTCCTCATGTTCCGCCGCGGCAATTTTTTGCGCTAATGATTGCTGATAGATATTACCTGTATCAATTGCTTCACGATAAAGCCTGGTTATTTGTTTTATTCGTTCATTTGTTAGTGATTTACCTTCAATACGGATACGTTCGATTCCACTCTCTTTAAACCGCGGAACATGTGAAAGCATACTAAGTTCTTTGGCATTTAACACATGCATCCTGCAAAATTGATCACCAACTACCCGGAATCTTTCATTCATCCGGTCCTTTAGTCCAAATTCTCCCTGCTGACACAGTTTGCCGCACCCGCTATTCTTCGATCCCAAAAAAGATCCTGTTACACAGTATTCTGAAACCATCAGCGTCAAGTATCCGTGAACCAGGCATTCCAAGCTGACATCAGCATCAACTCGTAAAGCCTCTATTTGACCAAAGTTAAGTTCTGGCGATAGCGTTAGACTGGATAGTCCAGCTTTATGGAAAAATTCAATTGCCGCACTGTTGAAAATGTTAAGCGAATAATCGCCGTGGAGAACAAGTTCAGAATACTGCCGGGCAGAATATAGCAGTCCAAGATTGCCTATACTTACCCCATCAGGTGCCAAGCGAGCGAAAAGCTCTAGGTCGGCGTTAACAGAAGCAGTTTCTTTTTCAGTAACAAGACGCGGTGTACCAAGAATAACTTTTTTGCCCTGTTCCCTGGCCATATCAACTACCCGGCGATATTCATCGGCAGTCACGGCCCGCCCTTGAAAACTGTCGCCGCCAAACATTATAATATCAGCCCCAGTCGATAGTGCAACTATTGCTTTATCCACCGTATCAACGTTAACTGTCAATTTCGTCCTTAATGCCGCCTTAGGCTTAGCTTTATCAGGCAAAATATCATTAGCCCGGATTTCTTGATATGGCAGTCTATTATAACGAGCCAGCCGGGCAGCTTCTAATTCGGCAATTGCCCGCCGCCGCGCTTCATTAAGTTCGCTTACCGGCACCATAATACTGCCCTTAATGTCCCAATTGAGCTGACCCATAGCAAATACCGTGGTTCCCAGGCGTCCCAGCTGTTTAGCTACCATCGCTTCATCTAACGGCCGCTTAAGCGCATTTTCAGCTAAAAAGTCGGTCCGACCCACACCGATATTTCCTTCGTCATCTCGTACTGTAACAACAAGCGGCTCACCAACCGCCGCCGTTACTGTCACTTCCACAGGAATCCTGCGAACAGCACTACCACTGGTAAAAAAAGCTCGAGCCTTTTCCATTAGGGAGGCATCGTAGGTTTTAAAAACTCGGTCACCAGCCTTTACAGCCATATCTACTGGTATTATAACTTCTGCTCCTGCAGGGGCGCTTTCAACATTTTTGCCGTCCATTTGGATCGATTTAACCGTTACATTTGTTCTGCCGCCAACCTTGATCCAAAAATCAATGATATCGCCTACCGCCAAAGGTTGATCAAGCTTAATTGTCGCTTGTTTATCTTTGTACTGACAAAACAGTACCCGTCCGACATAAACACCGCGGTTATTCGGGCGGCGGTCGCTCATCATTGTACGGCCCGGGCGTTCTAACCAATAGGCAGTAGTAAAGCCGCGATTAAATAGCTGGGCCATACTTCGCGGATCTTCTTCAGGAACATTAAAACCTTGCTTATCCCGATAATAGGCATCAATTGACCGTCGGTAGCTATCTACCACTATTGCAACATACTCAGGCCGCTTCATCCGGCCTTCAACTTTTAAAGATCCTACCCCGGCTTCGATAAACTTTGGCAGAAGCTCAATACCACATAAATCCTTGGGACTTAGTAAGTAATTCCCGGCGTCAACACCTGTAAGCACATCAGTACCATGAGCATCAACTAACGTATATGGTAAACGGCATGGCTGGGCACACTTGCCGCGGTTGCCGCTCCGCCCTCCTATCATGCTGCTCATTAGGCATTGCCCGGAATAGGAAATGCACAAGGCTCCATGAATAAAAACTTCTATCTCTACCGATGAATTACGGCAAATAAACTCAATATCTTTCAACGATAGTTCCCTGGCTAGTACAACCCTATCAAATCCTATCTCGGCAAGATACTTTACCCCCGCCAAATTGTGTACTGTCATCTGGGTGCTGGCATGAAGCTTGAGTCCAGGTACAATCCGCCGGGCCAGAGCAGCTACCCCTACATCCTGCACAATGACAGCATCGACACCAGCAGTATATAACATATGTAAATAGGTAGCCAACTCAGGAAACTCACTATCATCCACAAGAGTATTAACTGTCACATAAACTAATACTCCTCTCAGATGTGCTTCCCGGATTGCTGCCTTCAATTCGTCATCATCAAAATTATCGGCGTACTGCCTAGCCCCAAAATGGCGTCCTCCTAAATATATAGCATCTGCGCCGCTTTCCAGAGCCGCTGTAAAAGCTTCCCGGCTGCCGGCCGGAGCTAATAACTCTACCACTAAATAATCACCGTCTTTTCAAAAATACTGATTTTTTAATTAACCTTCTAAATATCTAGTAATCGCCGAACTGATGTCAGTAAGATCTTTAATATTCGCTGCCACGCTGCGGCACTCCGGCCCCCAAATAATAGTCGGCACCGGATTATAGGTATGGGTTTTAACGCTTAAATCCTCAAAGTTCCCGTGATCACTGGTAACAACCACCAACAATTCATTTTCTGATGTCTCATAAACCGCCGTCAAAAACTCTGCCAGAACTGCCGTTATTATCTCAGCCTTATCCCAATCCATTTTATGGCCACACCGATCAGTCTGGAAGTATTCAAACATAGTAAAATTATGATCCTTAGCTAAATTAGCCAACCTCCGGCCAGCAAGGGCCGGACTTATCACCGGGATGTCATTTACATCGACAATCGGCAACATTTCGTTAGTAATATCCTGATTTAGCGCTTGACCAGCCTCAAGCTCAGGCACTGACCTAAGCTTCAAACCAGCGCCAAGAATAGTTAGAGTCGTCACCGAATGACGCCGTTTCCGTGCTTTTACCAATTCCATATAGCGTGGTGTATAAGCATTAGCCGAAGTTACTCGAAAACCATTATTTCGCAGCTTACTAAGAACACCATGCTCAGCAATTATTTTAGCCAGCGAAGGACCTGGGAAACCTTGAATATGTCGGCCCATTACCGCTGATGCATTAACGCCGGTAAAAATCGCCGTCTGCCCGGTTGCGCTTTGCGGAAGGCCTGCTATCCCAAGTTTTGCGTCAGTTGCCACAAGGCACGCCTTACTGTTAAAAGCAGGTGTTGCTGCAACAGACAGCGGCGAACCAATAAGCCATTGGAATATTGATGGATTAAATCTTACCAGCGGATTAATTTTACCATTATTCTCCCCTAAGCCAAATCCATCAATAAATATTAAAAGAACCTTTCGCATGTTTCCCCCTATGTAGAAAAAGAAGAAGGGCATCCCCTTCCTCAATGCAGTTTCTCGTTTGATTGCAACGCGGCGGATTGCGCATTTTTTTCCATCGCTTGCTGGCTTTTTACGTACTCCGCTATATTCTGAATATCGGCAGAAAGTTGCTCGAGTTTAGACAATTTGCTACCAATAAGGCTAAGCGGATTATCTTGAAGACTCTGAATGAACGCATTCAGATCGCTTTTAGTAAACGGCTCTGCTTCAGGATACTTAACTACAGAGAAATCGCCGCAGCTTTCCAGCCGCGCTATTTTGATATCCTTTAAATTAGAAAAATCCATTCCTAATTTGTGAAGTTCTTGGCGCAAATCGTCGTAATTAAATTGAGTTTTCACAAGGTTTTCCCTTAAAATAGCTCCATTCTGAATAAGAATTACCGGTGTACCTTCAAACCATTTGCGAAGAAAAACACTTTTGAGTGACAAACGAGCCAGAACTTGTTGCAACAGCAAAATCCCTACAAGCGCCTCCAGACCAATAAGTAAGCTCTCCGTTCGATTCATGGCCACATTGCCGACAATATCGCCAATCCCAACCATCAGCACAAAATCAAATGGAGAAAACTGCCCAACAGTGCGGTTGCCCATAAAGCGAACTACCACTAACGCTAATGCGAAGACAACTACCATCCTAAGCAAAACCTGGCCGACAGTACCAACTTCCAAACGCTTTCCCTCCTTATGCTTGATTATATATTAAATATTCTAACCAAGCACACCGAGGTGGTATACAATTTGCAACTTTATATAAGCATCAACAGATATCTTTAGCTATTTTTTCTCTGTTTCCACCATCTCTAAAAGCTCCACTAATTCACGGTAATCATCTTTAAGGCGCAGAAATTCGTCAGCAATATTGAGCGCCGCCAACACAGCTACCTTTGCTGATGATAACCTAGGATTGCCTTGAGCCGTTTGCCGCATACGCGAATCCACAAGTGCGGCTACTTCCATCATTCTTGCCGGCTCACCTTCGCCTTTAATTGAACAGCTCTCGCCGAAAATTTCCACCATTACTTTGTTCTTTTTTGTTGCCATAACATCACCCTAATCCCGCAGGTCTTACTAAAATATTCGCGCCTATCCTTTATTATCCTGCTGCACCTCATCCTGGGAGACACCGTTACTCCGAATATAGGCGAGCCTTGTATTTATTCTTATAATAGTATAACCTAACGAAAGCACTATTTGTCACCAGGGGGCAAATAGTGCTTTCGTATATTAGACGCGCATTTTAGCCGTCAGTGAATTTTCCAGCCGAGCTACAATATTATTATAGTAGCCATCTACCTCATCATCTGTAAGTGTCCGATCAGCAGCTCGGAAAGTAAGCGAAAATGCCATACTCTTCGAGCCTTCCGGCACTTGCTCTCCGGAATATACATCAAATAAGCGTACTTCAGTTAAAAGCTCGCCGCCACTAGCTATAATTGCATTTGTCACATCAGCGGCAAACACTGTTTGCGGCAGAATTACCGCAAGATCTCTTTCGACAGCAGGAAATTTGGGTAGTGAATGATATTCCCCAACAGTCACAGCATATTTTTCCAGCATCGCGTGGTCAAGTTCAAACAAATATACCGGGCGGCTGATACCAAAAGCAGCTAATACTTTGGGATGAACTTCTCCGGCCGCACCAAGTACTTCACCATTCTTGACAAAAAGTGCCGTTTTGCCAGGATGCATCGCCAAATACTCGCCTGCTATAACTGAGTAATCTGAGATGCCCATCTTTTCTAATACTACTTCCACTGCCCCTTTAGCATCATAGAAGTCTACTGTTTCCCGCGGCTGATTCCAGGACTCTTCCTGCCTCTTGCCACATATTGCGCCACACACCATTAAAGGTTCTGAGGGCAACTCAACAATCGGGAAACCTTTGGCTCGATATACCGCACCTAATTCATAGATTCTAAGCGTATCATTCTTACGGGCCAAGTTTCTTACCACTGTGTCTAGTACTCCCGCCATCAGCGTCGTCTTAAGAAGTGGAAATTCCTCGGTTATCGGATTTAAAAGTGGAATAGCCTGTCTTAATGGATCATCATTTGCAACCGACAATTTATCAAATGCTGTAGGATGAATAAAGCTGAAGGTAATAATTTCACTAAAACCGATACTGCTCAAACTCTCCCTGGTCTGAGCGGCAATAGTTTCTTTATAACTCTGACGTCCCTGTACCACTTCGCCATATGGCAAAGTGGTAGGAATATTATCATAGCCATAAATTCTGGCAATCTCTTCACTAATATCTGCAGACCCGGTTACGTCGCCCCGCCAAGATGGAACTGTAACAGATACCGTCCCCGGTTTAGACTCAACCTCGAACTCCAAACGCCGCAGAATATTCGTTATCATAAACTGCGGAATCTCTACTCCAAGACGAGCACTAATTTCCTCAGGATTGAAAGCTATTTGTCGGGGCAATTGAACACCAGGATACATATCGATAATTCCTTGACAAGTCTTGCAGGCCCCCATTTCCTCCAGCAGACTTGCCGCTCGATCCAGAGCTTGCTCTACAGCAGCCGGATCAATCCCGCGCTCAAACCGTCCTGAAGCCTCTGACCTTAACCCCAAAGCACGGGAAGTCCGCCTAACACTTGCTCCATTGAACGCCGCAGCTTCCAAAAGTACCGTCCTGGTAGCTGAAGTTACTTCAGTAGCTAGTCCACCCATAACTCCGGCAATTCCTACCGCCTGTACAGCGTCGGCAATAACCAGCATATCTGACGTCAATTCACGCTTAACACCATCCAAGGTAGTTAGTCTTTCCCCCGGATTAGCTCGCCGGACAACGATACTATGTTCGGCTAAGAAATTATAATCATAGGCATGCATTGGAACACCGAGTTCTAACATTACAAAATTGGTGACATCAACCACATTGCTGATGGGGCGCATTCCCGCTGCCTGAATACGTTGCTGCATCCATAGAGGCGACGGCCCGATTTTGATGTCTTGTAATATTCTCGCCGTAAAGCGGGAGCATAAATCTTTAGCTTCAATAGTTACTTTTGCTAAACTGGTCGTTCTTGAATTTACTTCTTCCCGTACATTGAGCATCGGTTTTTTTAGCCTGCCTTCAGTCAACACCGAAACTTCACGGGCTAAACCAAGTACACTGAAGCAATCTGCTCGGTTGGGGGTAAGTTCAAACTCCAGGACAACATCATCTAACCCCAATACCTTACGGATGTCCGTCCCGATCGGCGTATCCGGCGGCAAAATATAGATACCGTTTCTGGCTTCAGGTGACAATATCTTGCTGTCCATATTAAGTTCATCAGCTGAACACAGCATACCATGTGAATCTATCCCACGAAAATCAGCAACACCAATCTCCATTCCTGACGGCAATTTTGCGCCCACCATTGCTACCGGAACAATATCACCCTGGCTAATATTTGTTGCCCCGGTGATAATAGTTAGTTTTATGTCGCCAATATTCACTTTACAAACAGAAAGTTTATCAGCATTAGGGTGCGGAGCAACTTCCATTATTTTTCCGGTAATAACGTTCTCAATTCCCTGTCCTAAGTACTCGATATTTTCAGCCGGAACACCGGCCATTGTCATCATATCCGCTAGTTTTTCCGGTGACTGGTTGAACTCGACATAATCTTTGAGCCATTTAATTGAAGCACGCAAACTTTATCCCCCCTAAAATTGCGCCAAGAAACGCGCATCATTATCATAAAATAAGCGTAAGTCATCAATGCCATACACCAGCATCGCTACCCGCTCTACGCCTATGCCGAAAGCAAATCCGCTTACCTGGTTTGGATCGTAGCCACTCATTTCCAGTACTCCCGGATGAGTCATGCCTGAACCTAGTATTTCTAACCAGCCAGTATCTTTACAAGTCCGACACCCTTTGCCGCCGCACATTACACAGGAAATATCAACCTCTGCACTTGGTTCGGTAAACGGGAAAAAACTGGGGCGAAATCTTAGTTTGACATTTGAACCAAACATTTCCTTGGCAAAAAGATCTAACGTTCCTTTTAAATCCGACAACTTAATTCCCTTGTCTACTACCAGCCCCTCAACCTGCTGGAATACCGGTGAATGAGTAGCATCATAATCACAGCGGTATACCTTGCCTGGGGCAATAATCCTAACCGGGTCATTAGGTTTCTTCGACTGCATAACCCGGGCCTCTACCGGAGAGGTGTGAGTCCTAAGAAGGATTTCGGGGGTGATATAGAATGAATCCTGCATATCCCTGGCAGGATGATCTTTGGGCAAATTTAGGGCCTCAAAATTAAAATAATCGCTTTCTACCTCCGGTCCTTCTGCTACGTCAAATCCCATGCGCATAAATATAGACTTGATACGATCTAACGTTAGTGTTAAAGGATGTTTATGCCCTATGTTAGGCCTACGTCCTGGCAATGACACATCGATCTTTTCTGATGCCAGACGTTTTTCCAGTGCAGACTGCTTAAATTCTTCGGAACGCGCAGTTAAAAGGCCCTCTAGATCTGCCCTGATATCATTGACAATCTGACCGATCTTAGGCCGTTCTTCTGGACTTAATCCTCCCATTCCGCGAAGAACACTTGTAAGACTACCTTTCTTGCCTAAGTATTTAACCCGTAAATCATTAAGTTCATCAAGATCAGAAGCTTTAGCAAGCTCATTTAACGCCGCTTCCCTGAGTGTTTTAAGTTCTTGCTCCATATATACCTCCTAAAAAATATACTAAGAAAAAGTCAAAGCGCGGTTCTATCGACTAATTCAAAAATATCCCAGAACATAAAAAGGCTTTCGCCCAACAAGGGGCGAAAGCCTAACTTCCGCGGTACCACCCTAATAATTCTCTTTTTTCCTTTAACGGGGAAAAACCGTCCGGCCTACGCAAGAAATCCCTTCAGCCCGGATGCTCAGGAGTGAACTTCTGCCGCTTGTTTCGGACCTGTTCCCAGTCAAGACATGATCCTCCCTGAAGAAACATGATCGGCATACTCTCTCCGTCATTGCTGGGAAAAAGCTATTGAACCAGTAACCTACGATATAATAAGTACGCAGCAATGGAACCGGTAGCTTCAAATATCCGCCACAAGAAATCGGGGGTCATCATGTGAGACCACCGCTTCGTATAAGATTACCGCAGCAGCAGCTGCTACATTAAGCGATTCAGCTTTTCCTAACATAGGAATAAATATTCTGGACTGACTTGCCTCAGTCACTTCCGCACTGATGCCTTGACTTTCACTTCCAAAGACAAGCGCTAATGCGCCAGTCAAATCAGCCTCATAATATCTTTGCGCCGCAGTCAAAGATGTTACCGCTAACTTTATACCGTAATCCTGCTTTGCAGCCACCAACTCACTCCGTGCTACCCCTTCAATAACAGGAAGATGAAACAAAGATCCCATTGTCGCCCGAATAGTTTTTCCGGCGTATAAATCTGCGCATCCCTTCAAGAATATCACGCCATTGCAACCCGCGGCATCAGCAGTACGTATAATTGTGCCAGCATTGCCTGGGTCACGGACGTCGTCCAACACCGCGATAAGCGGCACCTTCACAAGCGATAGAAGCTCTTTAATAGACATTTTTCGCTGGCGAGCAATAACAATTATTCCCTGCGGCTCTTCTGTCTCGGCAATCTTATCCAAAACCGAGGCAGAAACTTCAAATAAAGAACACCCCTTATTTCTAAGTGTATCAAGTACCCGAAGCGTTCGGTCGTCTTGAGCAGCTGAGCCAGTAAAAAAGCAAGTATCTATTTGCCACTCTGAAGCAGCAAGTTCCTCACAAAGCCGGACACCTTCCGCCATAAACTGTCCTAGTTCGTCACGATGCTTTTTTTGTTTCAGGCCAGCGGCAGATTTTACAAACTTATTCTGGAGACTGCTTATCACAAAGCTCATCCAAAATCCTCCAGTTTTTGAACCCCGGCACTAGCACCGACAATGATCATAACATCCTCTTCCAAGATTTTCTCACTTGGCATAGGCGGCACCATAAGTTGGTCGCCGCGTTTCATTGCCACCACGTTAACACCATACTTAGCCCGTAAATTAGCCTCAGCAAGGCTCTTGCCAATTAACGGTTTTGGAGCGCTTACTTCAACTAAGCTAAGGTTCGGCGAAAGTGCTATATAATCCATAACATTAGACGAAACTAAGTTATGAGCAACTCTAACCCCCATGTCGCGTTCCGGATATACCACCCGGTCAGCACCAAGCTTTGCCAACATTTTGCCATGCAATTCATTCTTAGCCTTAGCTACAATATATGGAACCCCAAGTTCCTTAAGTAACAAAGTAGTCAAAATATTAGCCTGTACATTCTCTCCAATAGCTACTACCACCACATCAAAATTACGGATACCCAGCGCCTTTAGTGAATTTTCATCAGTAGTATCTGCCTGCACCACATGAGATACAAATTCACTGATTCCCTGAACACTCTCTTCATTTGAATCAATTGCCAACACATCATATCCGGCTTTAGCCAGCGTTTGCGCAACACTAAAACCGAATCGTCCCAAGCCGATTACTGCAAATTGCTTCTTCTTTGCCATACCAAATCATCCCATCTATCAGATATTTGCCAAACTCGTATTAAAATTATCCGACAATAACCTTTCCCTGAGGGTACTGTACCATTTTTCTTCTCTGTTTGAGCGCAAAAGCCAATGCCAATGTAACCGGTCCAACTCGTCCGGCAAACATCGTCAAAATAAGCCATATCTTACCGCTTACCGTTAATGTTGGTGTAATCCCTGTCGTAAGTCCAACTGTACCGAAAGCGGATACCACGTCAAACATAATATTTAAAAAAGGTGCTTTCTCACTTATACTCATCATCATGGTAACGAATATTACCAAAAATAATGCAATGAACCAAATTGCAAAAGCTTTATAAACAAGATGCTGCGAAAGGCGGCGGCCAAAAATCTCCACATCCTGATTGCCTCGGACTAGTGACCAGATCGCTAGCACCAGTACTCCGGCTGTAGTTGTCTTAATTCCACCGCCAGTTGACCCTGGTGACGCACCGATAAACATCAGCCCGATTATGAAAAACAGAGTCGCACCTTGCATAGCACCAATATCAATCGAATTATAGCCAGCCGTTCGTGCCGAAACAGACTGAAAATACCCTGCAAGCAACTTGCCCTTTAAAGAAAGTTCGCCCAAGGTCCCCGGGTTATCCCATTCTAAAAGACATATTACCGCCATACCAAATATAATAAGAAAACCACTCATAACCAAAACTACTTTGCTATGTAGTGATAATTTAGATAAACTCCGTTTCTCCAGCACATCAGCAATAACCGTAAAACCGACGCCACCCAAAATTATTAAGATTGAAATAACCGCATTCACCGTAATGTCATCCACATATCCAGTTATGCTATGATAACCACCAAATAAATCAAAGCCGGCGTTACAAAAAGAGGAAATTGCATGCCAATACCCATAATATATTCCTTCTAACCCAAAGCGATGGTACCAATGATAAGCAAGTATTGTACCGGCCACAAATTCGATAATAAGAGTTGCCTTAATAATATATCGAGTCAGCCTTACTACCCCAGAAACCGTCAATTGATTAAGTGCTTCCTGCATAATCAGCCGTTCACGAAAGTGAATTTTTTTTCCTGTTAAAAGCATCATCAGCGTAGCCATAGTCATAATCCCCAGACCACCGACCTGGATTAAGCCGATAATTATAATTTGTCCAAACGTCGACCAAGTCGTGCCTGTATCAACAACTACGAGACCGGTAACACATACCGCAGACGTTGCAGTGAACAAGGCATCAATAAAGGCTATTCGTTCACCGGAAGCTGATGCCCAAGTTGTTGTGAGCATTAACGCACCAACAAGAATAAGCGCAAAAAAGCCAAAAACCAAAACTTGATATGGAGTAAACTTAAATTTCGTTTTATTCAAAAACACATCTGTACTATGACTTAACAAAGACATAATCGTAATCTCACTCCCGATATTCAAATGTGTAGCCAATATTTACTTATTATAACGCTCATATTTATTGTCGTCTATGACAATTTAGGAAAATTCTCCTATTTATACCCCTATAATCGATTGATAAGCGTCTGCTACTGGTAGCAGACGCTTATCAATCGATTATATAGCTTTAGAAATGCAGTCAAACTCAAGCATATACTTTCGAACCGAATCCTTAACCCCTTTCTTTACCGCAGTCATCAAATGTATATAGTTAGCTCCAGGATTATTAGTGAGTTCATTCTTCAATCTGCCTGCAGCTGCCATTGACATGTCTGTTGCTATATTAATTTTAGTGATCCCTGATTGAATAGAATTTCGATATTCTTCTTTGCCCAACCTTGAGCCACCATGCAATACCAGCGGCATGTTCAGCACTGAATTTAATTCGCCCAAACGGGGAAAGTTGAGTTTTACATTGCCCCGTATAGTACCATGGTTTGTACCTACCGCTATTGCTAACGCATCAATCTTGGTTTTATCGACAAAGTCGGCAACCTCACCCAAACTCGAGCCTTTACTCATTTGTTCGGCGTCAAGTCCGTCACAACAGCCAACATAGCCCAATTCTCCCTCGACCGTAATACCGAGAGAATGGGCTATGCGGGAAATTTCTTTTCAAGATGAAGTGCCACCGGTACTGCAGCCTTTTGTGCAGCTCTGCTCATCGCAGCACTCAGTGTTTCCACATCCACAAACTTAAACAGCCTTTCTGGAACGCCAAGTACCAAGGGAGTCTTCAATTCTTCGGCCACTTCCACAACTGCGCCTAATGTTTCAAAATTAAAAACGTTAAATCCGCCAACCGCATATTTTCGTCTCCGCGCATCCTGAAGTAATTCCCGCATTGTCACTAAGGCCAAGTAAACCCCTCCTTTATACATTGGTTTTGTGGTCTTTTATTTATCATATTCGCGCATTTGAATATAAAACCTTCGAAATATTAGAAAAATTTCGAACAACAAAAGGGCTGGCCATTATATCGCTTGCCTATTATGATATTATCAAAATTATTTCCAATTTTGACGCAACTATTCAAATTATTTTCTAGCCACTACCATTTAAACACAAAAGACAGACCAGACCATAAAATAATGTTCCAATCTGTCTTTTGCCACAGTGCATTAATGTAGCATCAATATCTAAAATATTGAATTTCTTTTCCTAAAGCGAAAATTCTTGGTTTAATTTTGTATGTTTAAACTTCCGTGTGCGATTGGCATAATCCTCGACTATATGACCATTTCCAATAAGTTTGAACTTATAAATTACCAGTCCCTCAAGGCCTACCGGTCCTCGAGAGTGAATTTTTCCTGTACTCACCCCTACTTCGGCTCCAAATCCATAACGAAAGCCGTCGCTAAATCGAGTGGAACAGTTCCAGAAAACATTACCTGAGTCAACGTACTCCATGAATCGTGATGCTTTATTCTTATCCTTGGTCAAGATTGCGTCGGTATGACCAGAACCGTATTTATTGATGTGGTTGATTGCTTCATCAAGCCCTAACACCACTTTTATGGAAAGTTTATAATCGAGATATTCGGTTTTCCAGTCTTCTTCTGTTGCTGGAGTTGCCGGAATTATAGCGCAGGTCTCTGGACAGCCGATCACTTCCACCCGCTTACTCTTTAGTGCTTTTTGGAGTTCAGGCAAAAAAGTCGGGGCTATTTCTTTATGTACCAGCAAGGTCTCTAATGCGTTACATACCGAAACATATTGTGTCTTTGAATCAACAATAATCTTAACTGCCTTAGCAATATCTACATCATCATCCACATAAGAGTGGCATATTCCATCGGCATGCCCCATAACCGGAATTTTGGAATTGTCCATTATATACCGAACAAATTCATTGGACCCTCTTGGTATAATAAGATCAATATACTCATCTAATTTAAGCATTTCATTAACATCAGAACGTGTTTCTATGAGCGTAATCCAGTTTGATGGAATGCCTGCTTCTTTAGTTGCCCTAATAATGACTTCAGCCAATACCCGGTTAGTCTCTTTGGCCTCAGCACCGCCTTTCAAAATCACACCATTGCCGCTTTTCAGGCAAAGAGTAGAAATCTGTACAAGTGCATCAGGCCTTGATTCGAAAATAACTCCAATTACCCCAATAGGGCACGTAACTTTGTATAATTCCAGACCATCATCCAATTCGGTTGCAAGCAACGTTTTTCCAACCGGATCTTCCAATTTAATAAGGCTGAATATCCCATCAACTACATCATTAATTTTTGTCTCATCAAAATTCAGCCGTTTTAACAGTGGATCAGGAAGATTTTCCTCTCTACAGCGCCTTAAATCCACTTGGTTTGCGGCAATTATTTCTTCCTTACTGTTTTTTAACGCTTCAGC
>JAGGAC010000110.1 GCA_017889635.1 Bacillota bacterium
CAGGACTTCCAACATTGGATAGCAATTTTCCGTTAATTCCCACCTGAGTTGTTAATGCTGCTCCTGAAATTAATGATAATAAATAATAAAACATATTTTCTCCTCTCCTGCCTTCATTCTTAATAATAGATAGTAGTACAACAAATGGCAAGTAGGCACTTTAAAGTACTATAGTATCCATTTGAATACCAATATATCTATTACCAAATTTTGATAATAATAATAAATTGGTTAAAGGTTAGAAGAGATTGAGTAGTATGCCCAATAAATTAATACCATATTATCGGCGGAAAATAGAGTACGTCCCTTTGCTTCTTCCAAATAAACAAGTTTTTCATAGTAACATCAGGGGATAGAAAATATAAAAAGACGGCCATAAAAGCCGTCCATGGAGATTGATCTATTTAAAAGCTTTACCGTTTATAGCCGTCCGTTTATAGCCGTAGCCACCACCGCTTTGTTGTTATTGCGGCGTTTTTCTACGTTTGATAACTCACGCGCGAACTCAAGGTCCATTGGGTTCCTCTCATTACGGCACTGTTCGTTATTTTCACAACGGTTTTCGTTTTTCATAGAATCACCTCCAGCAATATTTTGCCCATATGAAGAAACAAGATAACTGGTAATTAAATATAACTTAGGTTAATACACCGGATAATTTTATTAGTGACAGACTATTAGTCACTCGCGCTGAAATGGAAAGAGTGATTAGCTGCCTGCGCCGCTTCGACCTTCGCCGTGCCGAACGCCAGCGCGATGAACAAAGCCATCAGTACGGCTGCAAAAAAAGTTTTCTTTTGTGTGAACATGATCATCTGTCGTGACAAAAACCTAGTACGACAAATGCCCTACAGTTCTCAATTCTGACTGTAGGGCATAATTATTGATTGATGTAATTATGTAGCGCCTCACTTTATTCCCCTAAATAAGCCTTCTGAACATCATCATTTGTAGCAAGCTCATTTGCCAATCCTTCTAAAACCACTTTACCTGCTTCTAACACATAGCCGCGATTAGCGATAGCAAGGGCGCGTCGCGCGTTTTGCTCAACAAGTAAAATAGTAACCCCTTCACGGTTAATATCAGTAATGGTATGGAAAATCTGACTGACTAATACTGGTGCCAGCCCCATCGAAGGCTCATCAAGCAACAATAGTTTTGGCCGACTCATTAATCCTCTGCCCATGGCCAGCATTTGTTGTTCACCGCCACTTAAAGTACCAGCCAATTGGCTGCGCCGTTCGGCTAACCGTGGAAACAACTGATACATTTTATCCATATCCTGAGAAACAAATTTATCTTTGCGGCTATATGCGCCAAGGACCAGATTGTCAGCCACACTTAGGCGCGGAAAAATCCGGCGCCCTTCAGGTACCAGAGCAATGCCCCTGCCTACAATCGAAGCAGTCGGACAGTTGGCGATGTCCTCGCCTTCAAAAGTAATGCCTCCTGTCGGACTATGCAAAAGACCCATAATCGTCTTTTGAATTGTTGTCTTACCTGCACCATTTGCGCCAATAATTGTCACAATTTCCCCTTGGTCAACATGAAGTGTTGCATTAACAATGGCATGAATATGACCATAATAGACGTTAATTTCATTAATTTCCAACACACTCATTCACCTCGGTTCCAATATAAGCTTCAATGACTTTGGGGTCACAACGGATAACAGCAGGCTCACCTTCAGCAATCTTTTCACCATGGTCAAAAACAACCATACGTTCCGCAATACCCATCACCAGCCGCATCTGATGTTCGATTAAAAGTATAGTCAGACCTCTTTGTTTTAGCGCACGAATCAAAGCCAGCAACTGATCTACTTCTTTGGGATTCATTCCGGCGGCAGGTTCGTCAAGCAACAGCAACGACGGCTCAGAAGCTAACGCCCGAGCTATCTCTAACCGCCTCTGCGCCCCATAAGGCAAATTGGTCGCCAAAACATTACGCATGGATGCAAGTCCCGTAAATTCCAGAATCTCATTTACTACTTGTTCGTTACTTTGTTCTTCCAGCCGAAGTCGCTTAGAATGGAATATTCCATCAAGAGCTCCTGAAGAATTTTTGCTATAGCGGCCGATAATTAGATTATCCCGTACCGAAAGTTCCGGAAAGAGCCGAATGTTTTGAAAAGTACGCGTTAACCCGACTTTTGCCATATCATGGGCTTTCCAGCTTGTAACATCTTGTCCTCTAAAAAAAATCCCCCCTGAAGAAACAGGTAAAATTCCGCTAATGACATTAAAAAATGTGGTTTTACCTGACCCGTTAGGCCCAATAATTGCTACAATTTCCCCCGAATCTATCGAAAAATCAATATTTTGAACAGCTTTCAGTCCACCAAAATTTTTACATAGCTTTTCAACCTGCAGCAGCATGGCAGTTCCTCCTAACGGCGAAATACAGTTTCAGCACCTAATAATCCCTGTGGTTTGACACGCATCATGACAACAAGTAGCAGACCAAACAATACTAACCAGGGATCATAACTAAGTCCGAATACATCTTTTACAAACCGTAAAAATTCCGGTGTAATGGTAAGTAGAAAGGCTCCTAAAAATGCTCCGGGAATACTCCGGGCACCACCAATAACAACCATGGTTAACATCATTATAGATTCATTGGAACTAAGCATATCCGGACTGATAAAACTCATATAATGAGCAAATAAACTGCCGGCAAGTCCTGCAAAAAAGGCTCCGAAGACAAACGCCATTAATTTGTAATAGGCCGGATTAATTCCCATCGAAGCGGCTGCTATCTCATCTTGCCGAATAGCAGCAAAAGCGTGTCCAACCCGGCTATCCTCTAGGCGATACATGATAAAGGCAAGTACTAGCGCCAGAATAAGTGCAGCAACAATGAAAGCCTCTTTACCTGTTACACCGATGTCACTAAAGGCTATGCCTAAAGTAGGTGAAATTAAGCCAGGTAATCCAGCCGGCCCCCCTGTGATATCCAGATTGATCGCTATAAACTTAAAAACCTCACCACAACCATAGGTGACAACAACTAAAAAGGGGCCTTTTATTCTAAGCGCAGGAGCACCCAGTGGCAAACCCACCAGTGCAGCTACTAATCCGGATAGTATAAAAGCCACTCCATAGGGCAAATGCAATAAGGATGTTGTGAGAGCAGAAACGTATCCGCCCAGTCCAAAAAAAGCAGCATGACCTAGCGATGTTTGCCCGACATAACCAGTAACAAAGTTTAAACTTAACGTAACAACACTATAAATAAGTGAAATAAACAAAATATGCTTGGCATAAGCACCGAATATATATTCTTCCGTTAAATCAAGTGAATCTATAAAAGTGAATCCAAGCAAAACTGCAATGAGAATAATTGCTGTTGCCGGTTTATGTGCCAAGTTCTGTGCAAATTGTAATGCTGGTTTTGCCATAAACCCACCCCCTAGACCTTATCCTCAAATTTAAATCCCATTAAGCCAGTTGGCTTAATAACCAGTGTAGCAATCATGATAACAAAAGCAATTGCATCCCGATAACCTGATGAAATGAAGGTCGTCGAAATGTTTTCAATAACTCCCAGCAATAAACCAGCAACCATAGCACCGCTGATGCTGCCAACCCCGCCCAGCACAGCTACAGCCCAACCTTTCAATCCAGCCATTGCTCCCATCATTGGATCAATAGCATATAGAACGCCAACAAGTACTCCAGCGGCACCACCCAGCATCCCACTAACCCAAAAGGTGATGGTAATCAAATGGTTGACATCAACCCCCATCAGACTAACTGCTTCAAGATCCTGCGATGCCGCCAACATAGCCTTGCCCATCATGGTCCGCGTAATAAACCACTGCAGAAAAGCCATAATAACCAGCGTAACCGCAAAAATCATGATTTGCAACGTATTGATTGTCAAAACGGTTGAACCAAGTTGCCAAGTCATAACCGATGCCTCAAAGGTAGCTGGGTAGGCTCGTGATTGAGGCTCCCAGATTATAGCGGCTAAATTGCGAATAAAGATCGAAGCCCCGAGCGCCGTAATAAACAAGGCAAGCTTAGGGCCTGTCCGCAGTGGCCGATAAGCTAATCGCTCAATAAGATAGGCCACAAGCCCACCAAAAAACATAGCTACAACTAACGCCACAAAAAAATTAACATGATAAGTCGTTATAACAAGATACCCGGCAAATGCACCAATCATAAAAACCTCGCCATGTGTCCAATTGATAAGACCGACAATACCAAATACCACCGTCCAACCAATCGCAATTAAAGCATAAACACCACCGAGTGCCAGTCCATTTATAATTTGTTGCAGCATCTGATCACCCTCCTCTGACTACAAGTGGGAAGCAGCAGGCTGACCTGTCACTTCCCACCGCAATTCGCAATTATTGATATACAACAAATTGTCCGTCTTTGACAGTAATATATAAATAAGGTCTAACCCAGTCACCTTTATCATCAAATGTCACTGTCCCGGTAATACCTTTATAATCGGTCTGGCTCATGGCCTCACGGACACCTTCTCTGGTGATAGTTCCTTTTTCACCAGCCTTCTCCATCGCCTTGGCAAGAACATACATTTGATCATAGCCTAGAGCAGCAAAGGTGTCTGGTTCTACATTATATTTCTCTTTATACTTTTTAACAAAAGCCTGTACAGCTGGGTCGGGGTTGGTAGAAACAAATGCGCCTAATGATATAGAGCGTTCGGCAGCCTTCCCCGCAATTTCAATAAATTTGGGACTATATAAACCAGGGCCGCTTACAATAGGAACAGTCAGACCCAATTCAGTCGCCTGTTTGACAATCAAGCCACCGTCTGTATAAGTACCACAAACTGCGAGTGCATCAATGCCTTTATTTTTTATTTCGGTCAGCAGAGCGGAAAAATCCTTATCTGTTGCCAAATAAGCTTGGTTAGAAACAATTGTAACCTGATATTGGTTAAGCTGTTTTTCAAGAACGGTCATAAGACCTTTGCCAAAATCGTTATTAGGATAGAGGATCGCAACCCGTTTAGCTCCTAATTTTTGCCCCAGTAAATCACCCATTAAAACTCCTACTTTGGCATCCTGCACAGCCATACGAAAAAAATAAGGGCTGATTCCCGAAAGCTTGGGCGTGCTTGAAGACACCACAGAATGAGTCAGTTTTGCCTTGCCGGTTATCGGAACCATGGCAAGAGTATTCGAGCTAAGGCAAGACCCGACTAACGCTACTACATTTTTTTGATCGGCAAATTTTTGCGCTCCTGCGGCAGCCTGTTTGGGATCACCTGCATCATCGTGAAAGACCGCTTCAATCGACTGGCCTTTAACCCCGCCAGCCTTATTGATTTCTTCACGAGCCAATTCGAAACCATTTTTATGGCTTTGACCATATGTCGCATTATCTCCTGACAAAGGATTAACCATCGCAACCGTCAGCGCCGCTTTTTTACCCTGAGTCGCCGACCCGCCACAACCTGCAATAGCAACCATGAAAACTGCAACCATAAATCCACCTAAAACCTTTACCCACGTATTCATAAATTCCCCCCTAAAAATATAATAAAAATAAAAAAGACACTTGGTGATTTCTCTGCCAGGTGTCTTCAATAACATGAAAAAGTAATAGTCCATGTCTCGGCCCAGATGAGATAGCTCTCCACCAACGTTGGTGACAGTCCTGCACTTATTCAATGCAGACCCAGTAAAAAAAACCGCCGTTTTTTTTACTTCGGCAACTAACCCTTTCCCTGCCTTCGTTGATGCCTCATCAAACAGGTACTAATGTTGGCTGCGCCTCTATAAACAATCTGATTAAAGGAATATTTTTCTTTATTAGCTTTATTCTAGACTTTCGCAATTAGTTCGTCAAGATTTTTTGTCGAAATGTCGATCTTTTACTGCCACAATTTTCAATGCCAGTTGGCGAAAATGCTGTATAAGTCCTCAAAAAAAATAACATCTGTTGGATTTATCTATTTCTGAATGAATGATACAGCCCACACTAGGCTATCACACTGTTAATAGCGAGTGCATAATATAGTAGTATATATTATGTAAATATTCTTTCAAAGGAGGGCTTTTGGTGGGGGTATATATTAAAGTCGAACCAGACGTAAAGATATACGTGGAAGACCTTAATCCTGCGGGCTGTAAAACAATCATATTTATACACGGTTGGCCGGCAAACCATAAAATGTTTGAGTATCAGTTTGATCAACTGCCTAAGCGGGGATATCGCTGCATAGGAATTGATGCGCGAGGTTTCGGTAATTCCGACAAGCCTTGGGCAGGCTACGACTACGATACGTCGGCAGATGATATTCGCAGTGTAGTCGAAGAACTCGGACTTCATGATTTCACCCTCGGGGGCCATTCTACGGGGGGAGCGGTCGCTGTTCGCTATATGGCCCGTCACAAGGGATACGGGGTATCTAAGCTTGCCCTTTTTGCAGCAGCAGCTCCCAGTCTGATTCAGCGTCCTTATTTTCCACATGGGCTAAAAAAAGAGGATGTAATTAAAATCATCCAGGGAACAAATAATGACCGTCCCGAAATGTTGCGAAATTTTGGCGATACGTTTTTCTTTCAGCATGTATCTGAAGCTTTCTCAAATTGGTTCTTTCAAATGGGACTGCAAGCGGCAGGTTGGTCCAC
>JAGGAC010000111.1 GCA_017889635.1 Bacillota bacterium
CGATTTATACACTCCTTTAGGTTTGCTTGACACTTACCTTTTTGGAGCTTTCGATGGCTTTTCCTTTTTTTACTTTTGCGAACTTAATTGTACTCTGGCGGTTCTGATGTAAAAAAATAAAGTTTGTACTACATAATTTAGCTATTTAAACTAAAAAAGTTATAACTTTTTTGTGCGATGTTCACATAGACGGTGGCGATTAGAAGTATTATTATATAACCATAATCATTGAAATCATAAATTGCTTGAAGATAAGATTAAAGTGGCAATGGGGCCTGAATTATATCGAAAGATATGATTTTGGCTTTTTTCTTTTCTTGGGCTTTCTATTAAGGAGGTAGGGTACTATTATGGCGGAAAGTAAAAGCGAAACTTTGTTAAAACGAAAACAGGCTGCTGTTGCAAGTGGGATTGCTAATGCAACGTCTATTTTCGCAGAAAAGGCCAGTGGTGCGGTAATTACCGATGTTGAAGGGAAAGAGTACCTGGATTTTTATGCCGGGGTTGGGGTTCTAAATATTGGTCACTGTCCCCCGCCGGTCGTAAAAGCGATTCAGCAGCAAGCCGAAAAGCTATTGCATTCGTTCTTTGCAACAGTTATGTATGAACCATATGTCGCTTTAGCAGAAAAAATGAATGCGCTGATGCCGGGAAGTGGACCGAAAAAGACTATGTTTGCTAATAGTGGTGCTGAAGCCGTGGAAAATGCAGTGAAAATTGCCCGTCACGCCACAAAGCGAAAAGGTATTATTTCGTTTGAATGTGCATTTCATGGCAGAACGTTTATGACTATGGGGTTGACCAGTAAGGTAAAGCCGTATAAGCATGGCTTCGGCCCGTTTCCTTCTGAACTTTATAAAGTGCCGTCGGCGTATTGCTATCGCTGCCATTATAACTCTTCTTATCCCGGATGCGGTATGCACTGCTTGGAAAATTTCGAACGGTTCTTTACGGCAGAAATTGATGCTGATCATATTGCGGCAATGATTATCGAACCGGTACAAGGTGAAGGTGGTTTTATTGTACCGCCTCCGGAATTTTTGCCGGGACTCAAGGCCATCTGTGAGAAAACCGGTATCTTGTTTATTGCGGATGAAGTACAAACCGGGTTTGCCCGGTCAGGAAAAATGTTTGCCATTGAGAACTGGGGTGTGGAACCTGACATTATGACTACTGCAAAATCTATTGCGGCTGGGGTTCCGTTAAGCGCAGTAACAGGAAAAACGGAGATTATGGATGCTCCGGCTGCCGGTAATATCGGGGGTACTTATGGCGGTAATCCACTGGCCTGTGTTGCTGCTCTGGAGACGTTAAAGTATATTGAAGAGCAGGAACTTTGCAAACAGGCTAAAAAAATCGGCGATACGACCATGGCAAGGCTGAAAGCATTGCAAGAAAAATGTAATGTGATTGGCGATGTCAGAGGAGTTGGCGCAATGATTGGCATTGAATTGGTTAAAGATCTTAAGACCAAGGCGCCAAATAAAGAGTTAACAGCAAAGGTTATTAAACTTTGCTTAGAGCAAGGGTTGATTGTCATTAGTGCTGGAATCTTCGGGAATGTTATCCGCTTACTGATTCCGCTTGTTGTTACTGACGAACAGCTGGATCATGGGCTTACTATTTTGGAACAGAGCATTTTAACGGCAGTGGAACAAAACTAAAAGAATAACCGATATCGGCAAGGGCGCTGATAGATAGTATTACTATTTATCAGCGCTTTTTTATATATTTTGATTGGTCTAGTACAGCAGTGGCGCTGGTAGAAAAGGCAATAGTCTTTTCACCGGCGCTTTTATTTTCAGTTTTTGACAGGTTAAAGCAGCAATGGGGCTGATTTGAGCGTCGAACCTGAATGCTGTTGCTGGGATTATCCGCCTGAGACTAATTCCAAAGTGGAAAAAGTGAAGGAGTGTGTTTATGGAAAAGGCAAATTTACATTTGGAAAAAGAGAATTTGAAAAAAGGTCTTAAAGACCGACATATTCAATTGATTGCGATTGGTGGCGTTATTGGGGTTGCTTTATTTATGGGATCGGCATCGGCCAGTAAAATGGCGGGGCCTGCGCTGGCATTGTCGTATGCGATTGGCGGGGTGGTAATGTATTTCGTGCTAAGGGCGTTGGGGGAGGTTGCTGTTGAACATCCTGTTGCCGCTTCGTTTTCCGGGTATGCCAGAACTTTTTGCGGACCTTTAGCTTCGTTTATTACTGGATGGACGTATTGGTATCAATGGGTTGTTTTGGCGATGTGTGAGATTTCAGCAGTAGGCATGTATATGAAATTTTGGGCTTCGGATTTAGAACAGTGGATACCAGCGCTTATTTGTTTGGGTGTGGTCTTAACGGTAAACTTGATTGCGGTTAAGTATTTTGGTGAATTTGAATTCTGGTTTGCGTTGATAAAAGTTTTGACCATTATTGCAATGCTGTTGTTTGGTTTGGCTATTATTTTTTTCGGTGTCGGCAATGAAGGTGTGCCGATAGGGATTTCTAATCTTTGGACTCATGGCGGTTTTATGCCCTTTGGCTGGCTAGGTGTGGCGAAAGCTCTAGTTATGGTGGTTTTTGCGTACTCCGGCGTGGAACTCATCGGGATTACTGCCGGTGAAGCGGTTGATGCAGAGCATTCCCTTAAGTCGGCGATTGATAAAGTATTCTGGCGGGTATTGATTTTTTATGTGGGATCTATCGCGGTGATTTTGTCAATTTTTCCGTGGGATACTTTGCCGAAAGGGATAAGCCCCTTTGTTATGGTGTTCGAGAAAATAGGGATTCCTTACGCAGCTTCTATTGTAAATGTTGTTATTCTGTCTTCGGCGGCATCCTGTCTGAATAGTGGCATGTATGTATGCGGGCGTATGCTGTATGGCTTGGCTCTGAGAAATGAAGCGCCAAAGTTTTTAGGCAAGCTTTCTAAGAATCAAGTTCCGGCTAATGGTATTTTGGCCTCCAGTGCAGTTTGTTTGATTGGTGTTTATTTAAATTATGTGTCGCCAGATAACGTGTTTTATTATATGTCGGCAATAACGACAACTGGTTGTATGTGGACCTGGTCGCTCATCATGTATATTCAGTACAAATGGCGAAAGAATTTGAGTGCGCAGCAAATTGCCAATTTAAAATATCGTATGCCTTGTTATCCCTATGCTAACTATGGCGTTATCCTATTTATGGTTGCCGTAACTTTAGGGATGTGTTATGACCATGATAATCTTGTTGGGTTATATGTAGCGCCGTGCTGGTATGGCGGACTTTATGTGCTGTATAAATTGTTCAGTATTGGTAAAGCCCAGGCAGTAAGCGATCATCAAATTCAAACCGAATGGTAATTCTTTGCCTGGTGATGGTTGGATGGGGTCTGGTTGAAGTCAGTGGATACTACGTAAGAAAGGATAGGATAGTATGGCGAATACGGTCATAAAGATTAATTTGGACAAATATCATATTGACGGGGAAGCGATATTGGTTGTAGATACGCCGGAAAGAAGTGTTCCGGCAAAAGGTGGAATTAGAATTCGGGAGAATTTGACCGAAGAAGAGGTTGCAGCTTTAGCCGCAGAAATGACTAAAAAGTGTCTTTTAGCCGATATTCCTTTTGGCGGTGCTAAAGGGGGGATTAGGTTAAAAAATTTGGAAGAAGTTGAAAAAGCAATGTATGCTTTTGGACGTGAACTGGCTAAAATGGATTTTTTGCCTTATAAGTGGTGTGCTGCTCCGGATGTGAATACTGACAGTAAAGCGGTGGATTCTTTTATCGCTGGGTGCGCTTCGGTAATGGGCTGGCGAAAAGCGCGGCTTGCGGCAACCGGTAAAAGTACGGGAATTCCACATGAATTAGGCAGTACCGCTTATGGAGTTGTGCTGAGTATTGAAGAAACAATAGCAGAATTGAATTTGGATTTCAAAATGACAGGGGCTTCGGTAATTATTGAGGGAACAGGGGAAGTTGGCGGCAATGCCATTACTCTCTTGAGCGAAAAAGGTTCGGTGATTTTAGGAGTCAGCGATATAACCGGCGCGTTGTATTGTGAAACCGGGATTGAAGCGGAAAAACTTACTCGGTTGATTGAACAGAAAAAATCGGTAAAGGATTTGGCGGCAGAGTTTCCTGCGGCAGAGTTCCAAGCTGATCCAGCTTCTTTGTTGGTGAAACAAGCGGATATTCTTGTTTTGGCTGGCCCAGGGCGAAGTCTTAACGAAAAAAATTGTCTGCAGCTCAAGGTCAAATTAATAGCAGAAGGGGCGAATATTGCTTACGCTCAGCATGCATTACGGGATGTGGTATGTGCTCGGGGTATTTATTCAATACCGGGAATTATCGCAAATTCGGGTGGTGTTATTTCCAGCTATGAAGAGTGGATGATGGAAACAGAGACTCTTATCCATTTGCCTCTGGAAGAAAAGTGGAGCCGAGTAAAGAAGTCTATTGAGAAGAGAATTAAGCGGAATATCCAGGAGCTATGCGCTAAGATTCGGACAGATGGTACAAAAAATTCTTATGACCTCACATTGGAAATGGCAGAGGAAAGAATGGAAACCGTAAGTCTTGAATCTAAAAAATTACGTGTTTTGACGAAAAGGATTAATAAAGAACTTGAGGAAAGGTTTGCGGTGTATACAGGATAGCAGGCTTTGCATTTACTTATGCAGGTATTTGTCGAAAAAATGTAGAAAGAACTGCTTTGAATCAATATCTAGACCCTCCTTTCTATATGAGAATCCAGGGAAAGGAGGGAAGGGGCGTGGACCAATGCCAAGTTTAAAAGAGATTGTGAATTTGCCATCTTTAAAAAAAATGAAAATTGTTGCCGGACGGGATGGCTTGGACAGAATAGTTAACTGGGTCCATTTTTTAGATTTACCTGACGTATTGCCGTGGATACAAGGTGGGGAACTATTACTTATAACCGGTATTGGACTTGAACAAGACGAGAAACGCCTTCTGGACCTTGTTGAGGGAATAGCCGAAAAGCATCTTGCCGGACTAGTGATCAATGTTGGCCCCTATATTAAAGAAACTCCGGATACAGTAATTCGATTGGCGGATGAATTGAAGTTTCCTGTTTTCGAACTTCCGTGGGAAGTCAAACTTGTGGAAGTGACCCATGATGTTTCAACCTATATTATTATGAAGCAGATGGAAGAAAAATCAGTCAGCGATTTGCTAGAAAATATTTTATTTAATGTCGACTGTGATTTTGCAATGCTTATCCGCCGAGCCGAGTATTATGGTTATGATTTAAACAAACCTCATCAGGTTGGTATTATTCGTGTAAGCGATTTTGGAACTGTATTGCAAGATTACCGTGATGAATTATCTTTAATGAAATTAAAGGGGAGATTTGACCGGGCGGTACGCGATATTATCAATATTTATTATCGAAATGCATTGGCGATGTTCCGCGTGGATGCTATGATTATTCTCATTCCGGAAAAAACAGGGAAAAAAGTTGATAAAAACTACAACTTTGATACTGCCTGGAATTTAATAGCTTCCTGCTGTAAGAAGTTTCCTGAGCTGACATTGAATATTGGTCTTGGCAGCAGCTTTACTGATCTAAGGTTTGCAAAAAATAGCTATAAGCAAGCGCGGTTTGCACTGAAATACGCTGACTTTTCTCATTCTCAGAATGGCGTTCATCGTTATTCGGATATTGGTGTTTATAAATTGCTTTTGGATTTGGAAAGTCGTGTACTGGAAGAGTATTTTCAGGAGTCGTTGGGGGAATTAATTAAATATGATAATGAGCATGGTGCTGAATTAATGCTAACATTATCAGAATACTTGAAGCAAAATTGTAATGCTGTTCAGACGGCAAAAAAATTATTTATTCACAAAAATACGCTGACATACAGAATAAGAAAAATAGAAAGGATTACTGCGAAAAATTTTAGTAACATGCAGGATCGTGTTTCTTTACAAATTGCTTTGATTATTGGAGAACAACTGGATGTTTAGTGATTACCTGACAACAAAAGGGATAGTATTTTGTCTTGTTTGAACATAGATGCTAATACTTTCTTAAAAGTTGTGAACAGCAAAGGTGCTGATGGTAAAAATTATTTTGCCCGGCACTTCTATTTTTTTTACAATATTACTGGAAGGAGCCAAAAGAATGAAGGATTTTATATTTAATATGCCGACAAAAGTTGTTTTTGCGTCTGGCGCAGTGAATGGTATTGGGCAGGTATGTCGAAGTTTGGGTGGGACCAAGGCTTTTTTGGTAACTGGACGGACATCGACCAAGAATTCACCATATTTTGGACAGATCGTAAAGTCTCTGAATGAGGCGGGCGTTGCTGTTCATACTTATGCTGAAATTGAAGCTGATCCCAGTGTCGAGACGATTGACCGGGGGGCATCGGTTATGAAGTCTGCCAATGCTGACGTTGTCATTGCGTTTGGCGGAGGCAGTCCGACCGATGCTGCTAAAGCTATGGCTATGCTGCAGGAAAATGAAGGCTCAATATTGGATTATATGCGTGGGCGGAGGAAGATTGCTAGCGCCGGATTGCCTTTAATCTGTATTCCTACAACAGCTGGCAGTGGCAGCGAAGTTACGGCTGCTGCTGTTGTTACTGATCGTGATAGTAAGGAAAAAATCGGTATTTCTCATGAGTCTATGACACCTAGGGTAGCGATTGTTGACCCGATGCTTCATGTCAGTATGCCGTCAGCTGTGACCGCGTCAACAGGAATCGATGCGTTGACGCATGCAATTGAGGCGTATATTGCGGTCGAGTCGCATCCTTTGAGTGATGCCTCATGTTTACATGCCATAAGGCTAATTGGCGGATATTTAAGGCGGGCAGTGGCAAATGGTAATGATATTGAAGCTCGGGGGAAAATGGCTCTGGCCAGTTTGATGGCCGGGATAGGTTTTAATCATGCCGGATTAGGTGCTGTTCATGGAATTGCCCATCCGGTTGGAGCACAGTTTGGTATCGCCCATGGTGTGGCAAACGGAATTATGTTGCCATATGTAATGGAGTATTGTGCAATGGCTGATTATGCGAAGTTTCGCGATATAGCTGTTGCGTTAGGGGAAGATATCAGTGGTATGAACGAGCGGGATGCTGCAAAACAGGCAGTTATCGCAGTTATGGCGTTAAAACAGGATATCGGGATACCGGAAACTTTATCGGCGCTAGGGGTGCCTCCGACCGCGGTTGACACAATTGTTAAGGATGCTATTACATATCGAAGATTGCCGAACAGTCCTCGGCAGCTTAAAATAGAAGATTTGACGATTATTGTTGAGCGGGCTTTAGGAATAAAAATAGTTTAATAATCAAAAGCGTCCTCCGGGGCGTTTTTTTTTATGACTAAAAATGAACAATATAAGGTGGTTCGTTTATAATAAACAGAAACGCACTCATAAGTGAGCGCGTTTCTGTTAGATGGCATAATTGGTCAGGTAAGTATATCCATTGAACATTTCATCTAGGTGCTACAAAGTTCTTGTAATCGGTCAGAATGAGGAGGCCGATCGCCCGGCCACGCGAATAGCACAGCCTGACAGCTTAGCCTCGTGATTTAGACGGTTTGCGGCAAGAGGCTTACATACCTTATATGAGATGCGGGAAAAAGTTCTACATGACCAATGCGCCCTTCTCGATTATGTAGACAGAATATAATCTAAAAAAAAACGAATCAATCGTAATTTTTCAAGCAACAGGATGGATATGTAATTTTTCAAAAGTATTTGGAGAAATCCATCCGATTCCACTGTGAGGACGAACGAACAGAATTGTAATAAGCTTCAGTTTGTTTAGACATATGCAAGACCTCTTTCTCTTTATTATAGACCTTATTTTGTGTCCAGCAAATCGAGAAAGGGGGCAGGCAAGCACGATACGAAATATTACACTATTCTTAAATAACTGCTTTTCGAGAAAGGTTTACGGAAAACGGAGTACCAGTCACTTTTAGCAAAGCTTGCCCAGAACCTACCATACAATATGTACATGGGCATTCTGTCAGAGGAAGACGAAACCCGGCGATTGCCAGAACAACTTATAATCCACCCATCCGAAGTTTTCACATATGGTAAGCAACTGTCCACAGAGTTGCCGGCAGAAACCTATGTCCTTTGCCTTGATGAAATCCGCAGACAAGCCGCCGAAGCTGACAACCGTATAAAGTACAAGAAGGTCTGCGGTAATATAAAGAAG